>CANHRF010000051.1 GCA_947463335.1 Actinomycetota bacterium | reverse complement strand
TGCGCTCGGTGCAGCAGCTCCGCTGCCGGTCACTGATGCAACTTATCTTTCTTGGGAAGATTTAAGTGCAGAGATCTCGCGCTTCCAACTGACTTCGCGCGCCTTTAATCCATTTGGATCTGATCTAGATACTGCTGCAACCTTTCTAGATTTTCAGGCAATTGATCCGTTACGTGCGGATATGGATCGTTTGATCGCTACCTTGCAAAGTGCGGTTGACGCTGGTTTCAGCATAATTTTTTCAGCGGCAGGTATCGGAATGGCGGAGCGTTATGCCGGGATCTTTCGCAACGCTGATATACCAGTAGTAATCGTTCCGGAGCTGCGGGCGATTCCAACAAAGGCTTCGGTGCACATTACGCAATCTGCGATCGCACACGGGTTTTCATCTGATGCAGCGAAAATTCTCTTTATTACCGAACGCGACTTAACTGGCAGCAAAGCCTCAGCAAAAGATGGCGCACGCATGCCATCCAAACGTAAACAAGCAGTTGATCCGCTAGAACTGCGTGCGGGGGATTTCGTTGTACACGAGCAACACGGAATTGGTAGATATGTAGAAATGGTGCAGCGCACCATCGGTGGAATCACCAGAGAGTATTTAGTAATTGAATATGCCCCTGCCAAACGTGGACAACCCGGCGATCGGGTATTTGTGCCAACCGATACTTTGGAACAAGTTAGCAAGTACATCGGTGGCGAATCGCCAACAGTGCACCGAATCGGAAGCGGTGAGTGGCAGAAGGCGAAAGGTCGCGCCCGCAAGGCGGTTAAACAAATCGCTGGTGAATTGATTCGTTTATATGCCGCCCGCACGAGTTCGCCAGGCTTTGCTTTCTCACCTGACACTCCGTGGCAACGAGAGTTAGAAGATGCTTTCTCTTATATTGAAACGCCAGATCAGTTATCGACCATTGATGAAGTAAAGCGCGATATGGAAAAGCCTTATCCAATGGATCGCATCATTTGTGGTGATGTGGGTTATGGCAAGACTGAAATTGCTATCCGTGCCGCTTTTAAAGCTGTGCAGGATGGAAAACAAGTTGCGGTGTTGGTGCCGACCACTTTGTTGGTACAACAACACGCGAAAACATTCGCCGAACGTTATGCCGGATTCCCGTTAAAAGTAGCTGGCCTTTCCAGATTTAATAGCGCGAAAGAGTCGAAAGATATCTTGGCAGAGCTCGCAAGCGGCAGCGTTGATGTTGTCATCGGTACCCATCGTTTGCTCTCGCAAGATGTAGTCTTCAAAGATTTAGGTCTCGTCGTCGTAGATGAAGAACAGCGCTTCGGGGTAGAACAGAAAGAATCGCTTAAAAAGATGCGGACAACAGTGGATGTTCTGGCAATGTCGGCAACGCCGATTCCGCGCACTTTAGAAATGGCGGTCACCGGAATCCGTGAAATGTCCACGATCACAACCCCGCCAGAAGAACGCCATCCGATTCTCACTTATGTAGGCGCGGCCGAAGATGCACAGATTCGCGCCGCAATCCATCGTGAACTTTTACGTGATGGACAAGTTTTCTATATTCACAACCGGGTTGAATCTATAGATCGTGCCGCAGCGAAGATTCAAGAGTTAGTACCTGAAGCGCGGATTCGAATTGCGCACGGGCAGATGAGTGAAGGTGCGCTGGAAGATGTCATCTTGGCATTCTGGAACCGCGACTTTGATGTTCTTGTCTGCACCACGATTGTCGAAAGCGGATTAGATATTGCAAATGCCAACACTTTAATCGTCGAACGTGCTGACAACTTTGGACTTTCTCAACTTCATCAATTACGTGGTCGTGTTGGCCGTGGCCGCGATCGCGCTTATGCATATTTCCTCTATCCACCAGATCAGCCTTTAACTGAAGTCGCGCTAGATCGTTTGAAGACGATTGCCACAAACACAGATTTAGGCGCTGGTATGCGCGTTGCCTTAAAGGATCTAGAAATCCGCGGTGCAGGAAATCTCCTCGGAGGAGAACAGTCTGGGCATATCGCAGATGTCGGTTTTGATTTATATATGCGCATGGTTGGTGAAGCGGTTAATGATTACAAGACCGGCATTATTGATAAAGAAGAAGAAGCATATGAATGCAAAGTTGAACTCCCAATTAATGCACACCTGGCCGAGAGTTATGTACCGGGAGAGCGTTTACGTTTAGATCTTTATCGCCGCTTGGCAGATGTTGCTAAACCCACTGATGTGCAATCGATCCGAGAAGAGTTACTGGATAGATTCGGTGAACTACCTGAAGAAGCAAGCGCTTTGTTAGCAGTTGCACAGCTTCGCGCATTGGCTAAATCTCACGGAATTCGAGAAGTTGTGGCGACTGGAAAATTCTTACGCCTTGCACCGTTGACCTTGCCAGAATCGCGTCAATTGCGGTTAACCCGCCTATATCCAGGTTCGATATATAAGGCCCCAACCCGCACTGCATTGATTACCTTGCCTAAAAATCCCGCATGGAACCCGTCTAAACCAACGACGGAAATAGTGGATACTTCTCTCCTGACCTGGGTTACCGAGGTCGTTGACCAAATGACGAAAGCGAGCACAACGTGAAGAAGATCCTGACTGTCCTGGCAATTGCATCAGCGCTCTTTTTAACTGGCTGCTCGCAAACAAATGAAGCAGCTAATGTCGGCGGCTTCAAGATCACACAGACCGAACTTCAGAGCAGCATTGATGCGGTAATCGCAGAGCGCAGCAAAGTTGATACTTCACAGATGCAGCTTGAAACTGGCGAAGAGTTAAACCGCGGACAATTACGCTTCAAGATTTTGATGCACACCTTTGATGAGATCGCTAAAGAGTTAAAGCTCGAAGTCACTTCTAGCGAAATCGCATCAAAGAAAGCAGCGATCATTCAATCAGTTGGTGGCGAAGCAGAGCTTCCAAAGAACTTGGTAAATGCCGCAATTGCAGCGCAAGATTTTGATACTTATGTACGAGCGATTGTGATTTCTGATCAAGTAGCTGCTGCGCTTTCTGCATCTGGCGTAGCCGAGACAGAAGTTTCAACGAGAGTTGGCGAATTGCTCAACGCCAAAGCAAAAACACTTGGCGTCACCATTAACCCGCGCTACGGCGTTTGGGATAACGAAGCGGGCGATGTTGTAGCCGGCAAAGTAACTGGCGACGCAGTAGTTCCTTCAAATAAGTAAAACGATGTCAGGTTCAGAACTTCAACGCCTCGTTGAGGTAATGGATCGTCTGCGTTCGCCGGGCGGCTGTCCTTGGGATGCCGAACAAACTCACGAATCATTGATTAAGTACTTACTTGAAGAATCCTACGAATTTATCGATTCAGTTGATGCCAAAGATCGCGAAGGCATGCGTGAAGAACTCGGCGACGTTCTGTTACAGGTTTACTTCCATTCCCGAATCGCTGAAGATCACCCGACAGATCCATTTTCAATTGAAGATGTTGCGCGGGCCATCGCCGATAAATTAATTCGTCGCCATCCACACGTCTTTGATGGTCTGCAGGTTTCTGGCAACCAAGAAATTATTGATAATTGGGAAGAGATAAAGGCGAAGGAAAAAGGGCGCACATCAGCTCTTGATGGCGTTGCCCTTGCGCAACCCGCGCTGCCTTTAGTTGAAAAACTTCTCTATCGCGCTGAAAAATATAAAGTTGAAGTTGTTCTACCCAAATATCAAAGTGATAAGCCTGCGACCGAAGAGAGCGTCGGGGAAGCGTTGGCATCGATTATCGCGTGGGCGCGTGATAACGAGATTGACCCAGAAAATGCGCTACGCCTATACGGCCGCCAAATTGCAGAGCAGATTAAGGCCACTGAGTCGCGGTAGTATTGCCCTATACCGCTCAGCGCCGAGCGTGCCAAGTCGCAAGCAATTCTTAGGAGATATCCAAATGGCAATTATCGAAGCAATCGGCGCTCGTGAAATTCTTGATTCGCGCGGAAATCCAACCGTTGAAGTTGAAATCGAATTAGAAGATGGAACCCAAGCACGTGCAGCAGTACCAAGCGGTGCCTCAACTGGCGCATTTGAAGCCGCAGAATTGCGCGATGGCGATAAGAAGCGTTATTTAGGAAAAGGCGTTCTTAAAGCAGTTGAGTTTGTTAATAATGAATTAGCTCCTGCAATTGAAGGTTTAGATGCCCAAGATCAGCGCTTGATCGATAACGCAATGATCAAACTTGATGGCACTCCAAACAAGTCACGCTTAGGCGCAAACTCAATTCTCGGAGTCTCATTGGCTGTTGCTAAAGCATCTGCAGAATCTGCAGATCTTTCTCTCTTCCGTTATGTCGGCGGACCAAATGCACATGTTCTGCCAGTCCCAATGATGAATATTCTCAATGGTGGTGCACACGCTGATACCAATGTTGATATCCAAGAATTTATGATCGCTCCAATTGGCGCAGAAACTTTCCGCGAATCACTTCGCTGGGGTGCCGAGATCTATCACGCACTTAAGGCAGTTCTAAAGAAGCGTGGACTAGCAACATCTGTTGGCGACGAAGGTGGCTTTGCACCAAACCTAGATAGCAACCGCGCTGCACTGGATCTAATCATTGAAGCGATCGAAGCTGCTGGCTTCAAGCCAGGTAAAGAGATCGCACTTGCTATGGATGTTGCCGCCACCGAATTCCACGATAACGGCAAGTACAAGTTTGAAGGATCGATGCGCACATCTGAAGAGATGATCGCTTATTACGCTGAATTAGTCGGCGCATACCCAATCGTTTCTATCGAAGATCCACTTAACGAAGAAGACTGGGCCGGCTGGAAGTCAATGACTTCTTCACTCGGATCAAAGATTCAGATTGTTGGTGATGATCTATTCGTTACCAACCCAATCCGCCTAGCGAAAGGTATTGAGACAGATACCGCAAATGCACTTTTGGTTAAGGTAAATCAGATCGGAACGTTGACTGAGACACTTGATGCAGTTGATCTTGCTCATCGCGCAAATTACCGCAGCATGATGTCTCACCGATCAGGCGAAACAGAAGATGTAACAATCGCAGATTTAGCTGTTGCAACTAACTGTGGCCAGATAAAGACTGGCGCACCATCACGTACCGAGCGTGTTGCAAAGTACAACCAACTACTTCGTATCGAAGAAGAACTTGCTGAAGGTGGCGTATATGCAGGCCGCGCCGCTTTCCCTCGCTTCAAGGGATAGTTAAGGCTTTCGCCATGCGCCGCCGACGTCGCAGTTATTCATCATCACGACGTCCATCCAACCGTCGTCGTGCTCGTGGCAACGCTCGTCCTTTAGCGCTGATTGCAATCATCTTTATCTTTACTTTGACTCTGGCTCCACCGATCAAGAACTACTTCACACAACGTGCACAAATCAGCGCACTTAAATCACAAGTAGCGTCAGATCGCACCGCTTTAGAAAAAGCTCGCGCGGAGTTAAGTACTTGGCAAGATCCAAATTACATAAAGTCGCAAGCGCGTGAGCGTCTGCACTTTGTAATGCCCGGAGAACGTCAATACATTGTCACAGGTACAGATATTACGAAGGCTCAGCCACAAACAACCCAGATTGCCGGACAACTTCCAGAAGGTGCTCCTTGGTATACCAAGTTAATTGCATCGGTTACTGAATCTGGTCTGTAGTTAATGAGCGATAAAGCTACGCAAAAAGATTTGGATTGCATCGAAGTTCAGCTCGGAAGAACTCCGCGCGATGTTCACGCAATTTCTTATCGCTGCCCTTGCGGCAATCCTGCAGTCGTTGAAACTCCACCACGATTAAGCCACGGCGAACCATTTCCTACTTTTTACTACGCAACCTGCCCTCGTTTAACCGCGGCGATTTCAACTCTGGAATCAACAGGTTTAATGGCGGATATGAATGAGCGCCTTACAACTGATCACGAACTCGCAGGTGCATACGCAGCAGCCCACGATGATTATCTTGAAGCACGCGCAGCGTTAAAGATGGATGTTCCAGAAGTAGAAGGAATCTCTGCCGGCGGAATGCCAAATCGCGTCAAATGTTTACATTCACTTGTTGCACATTCACTTTCAGCTGGACCTGACGTAAACCCCCTCGGGGATGAAGCCCTCTCAAAACTTCCGGAATGGTGGAAAGAGCAACCATGCGAGTAGCAGCCATAGATTGCGGTACTAATTCAATTCGTTTACTAATCGCAGATATTGATGGCACAAACTTTCGCGAAGTCATTCGCTTAATGGAAGTTGTCCGCTTAGGACAAGGCGTTGATAAGTCTGGCCAATTTCATCCTGATGCCATCGCCCGCACACTTGCCGCAGTAGATCTTTTTGCCGTCGAAATCGCTAAGCGCGGTGTTGAAAAGATTAGATTCTGCGCAACCAGCGCCACCCGCGATGCCAGCAACCGCGATCTATTTATCGAAGGCGTCTTTGAGCGGTTAGGGATTCGCCCTGAAGTTATCTCAGGAGATGAAGAAGCTCGCCTGTCATTTATGGGAGCAACTAAAGATTTACCTGCCAGCGATGGACCATTTCTAGTTATAGATATCGGCGGAGGCTCTACTGAATTCGTCTTCGGTACCGATTCAGTAGAAGCAGCCAAGAGCGTAAACATTGGCTGTGTCCGTATGTCAGAACGCCACTTCACTGGTGACAAGCCAGATCCAGGACAAGTAGCAGCGGCAACTGAAGATATCGACGAAGCAATCGCACAAGCTGCAAAGATCGTCCCAATCACCAAAGCGCAGACACTTATCGCCGTCGCTGGCACTGCAACAACTGTTGCAGCAGCCGCTTTAAACCTTCCTGAATACGATCGTTACTCAATTCATCTCTCACACATTTCAGCTGAGAAAGTTCACCAAGTTTCACAAAGCTTCATCAAGATGGACCGCGCCGAGCGCGAAGCACTTGGTTATATGCACCCAGGGCGAGTCGATGTAATTTCTGCAGGATCACTTGTTCTATCGCGCATTATGCGGGCAACCGGTGCTTCTGAATTCGTTGCATCCGAATCAGATATTCTCGATGGAATGGCTTGGTCGCTTGTATAAATCGCTAGACCTGCTGGATTCGGCAATTGTTAAATGTAAGAAATGCCCAAGACTTGTCGAATGGCGCGAAGAAGTTGCGGTTGTAAAACGTAAAGCTTACGAAAACGAAAAGTACTGGGGCAAACCAGTTCCAGGATTTGGTCCCGCCAATGCGCAGTTGGTAATCCTGGGCCTTGCTCCTGGAGCGCACGGTGCAAACCGTACCGGTCGTGTCTTCACTGGAGATTCATCAGGGGATTGGTTATACAAATCCCTGCACAAGAATGGTTTAGCCAAAATCGCTACTAGCAAGAGTAAAGATGATGGCCAACAGTTAATCAATACGCGCATTCTTTGCGCAGTTCGTTGTGCACCACCTGACAATAAACCAAG
>CANHRF010000050.1 GCA_947463335.1 Actinomycetota bacterium | reverse complement strand
TGGAGCGTCCGGGGAAAGAGGCGGATATGTTCGCTGACATTCATAACATTAGTTGCGGTTAGTGGCGTGCAATAACTTGTAAGAAGCAGTTCCTGGTCCTGGTTGGAAAAGTTCCATAGTAATTCCATCTGGATCCTTCAGATATAAGGCTGCTCCCCCTGCATTTGCACCGGTATCAACATCAACTGGTGCGGATATGAAGGTAATTCCTTCATTTTTTATTGCCTCGTAGATTGCATTTAAATCAGAGACTAAAAAGCAGAGGTGGGCATTGCCAATTAGGCGTGGCTCCAAATCTATTTTGATCATTTCCGGAACGCTGTACTCAAAGAGTTCAATCACGTGGAGTCCTGCCGGATCACTTAAATGCGCCATCTTTAGGCTGGCATTTGGGTACCCAACAATCGCGGCCAAATATCCACCTGTCTTTTCTTGCGTCATAATCACTTTGCAACCGAGAATGCGAACATAGAAATCCACTGATCGCTCTAAGTTGCTCACGGTAAAGCCAGTGTGTTGGACTGCGCCGCGAATCGACATGCTATTTACCCGCTCTCCCGTGGATATTTGGATTTACTCTGGCCGAACAACTGCGCCATCGATCGGAACTGTTGTGAGGCCGCCATCGATTGTGATGCAATCTCCATTTATAAACTCGGCATCATCGGAACATAAGAAAACTGCAAGCTTGCCGACTTCCTTGGGATCACCTAAACGTCCTGCGGGAGTCACGCGCAATACGCGCTCTTCATCAACGACACCTAGATCAACATCAACATCCCACATCGGGGTTCGCTGAACACCTGGAGCAATTGCATTGGCACGAACTCCATACGGTGCCCATTCGGCTGCCGCGACACGGGTCATCATAATTACCGCCGCTTTTGTTGCGCAGTAAGCAAGTCGCCCGGGATTAGATGTGAAGCCACGGATTGAAGAAATGTTAACCACGCTGCCCGAACGTTGCGGAAGAAAATACTTTGTTGCAGCACGCATGCAGTAAAAAACGCCGCTCTGCATTACTCCAAGGCTTAAATCCCAAACTTCATCAGTCAGATCCTTTATATGCGGACCAACCATTGATATGCCGGCGTTGTTTACCAAAATATCGAGATGTCCGAAATCAGAAACCACCTGGGCGAAAGCAGCATCTACCGCTTTCGAGTTTGAAACGTCCACTGCATATCCACGAGAAGTCACACCGAGTTTTGTGATCTCCGCTGCTGCAGCTTGTGCTGACTCTAATTTCAAATCAAAGATTGCAATGTGAGCACCGGCAAGCGCTAATTCTTCTGCAATGGAAAGACCGATCCCCTGAGCGGCACCTGTAACAATTGCCACTTTCTGATCCAGCTTCTTCACGTGAATTCCTCTTCCTATAGTTTGGCGAGTTTTTCTACAACCTCTTTAGCTGATGGATTAGTCATTGCAGTGCCATCTGAGAAAACAAGAGTTGGAACAGTGCGGTTGCCGCCATTAACTTTTTCTACGATTTCGGCAGTTCCTTCGACCTCTTCAATATTTATCTCTTCAAAGGTGACGCCAAGGTCGGCGAGTTGCGATTTCAGCCTCTTGCAATAGCCGCACCAGCTAGTTGAGTACATAACAAATGACATGGGCTACCGCTTTCTTGGATTGATTAACTCTTGAATCTTACACGTGGGTAGTTACGCCGAGTAGTTAAATCAATTTAGTTAAAGCAAAGTGGCCCCACGCGACGAACTGTGGGGCCACTTGTGGTGCGTACCGCTGGTAGGATTCGAATCTACGACCCGCCTTTCAGTCAAAAAGGTGCTCTATCCGCTGAGCTATAGCGGTACGCAGCACGGAACCTAAGTCAGTTAATAAAACTGATTTAGGTTTTTACATTTTCTATGGATATCTTTCGCTCGCTAACCATTTGATGAAATCTATTGACCCCTACGCAATTCATTTAAGAGAATGAGCCCAAGAGATTTAAGATTACGCAAGGGAGCCGCTATGTCAGGCAGTGATTCAGTTCAGGGAAAAATTGCTGTCGTAACGGGGGCTTCAGGCGGAATTGGAAGAGCAACTGCGGAGCGTCTGCGCGATGAGGGTATGCGGGTTATTGGCGTAGATATCAATGGCGATGGACTCAGGGATGTATCCGGAATTGAACACGTTGTTGCTGATCTTTCAAATGATGAAGGTCGCGCCAAAGTTGTTGAGGCCGGAAAAGGTGCGTACGCCTTAGTTAATGCCGCGGGATTAATGCGCGTAAAGAAGATCACAGATTTTACGACGCAAGATATTCGAGATATTTATGCCGTTAACGTAGAAGCGCCTTGGTATCTAATGAGTCACCTCGGCAGAACAATGCCGGATAAAGGATCGATCGTTAACATCTCATCGGTTTCCGCCCGATTAACAGCAACACAAGAAGCGGCAATTTATGCATCTTCTAAGACTGCCTTATTGGCGATGACTCGTTCTTGGGCATATGCACTCGCTCCTCGTGGAATTACCGTCAATGCAATACTTCCTGGAATCGTGGATACACCAATGCAAGATCACGTGCTGCAGAAGTTATCTGAAATCAGAGGCATTCCTCTGGAAACTCTCACTAGCAAGAGGCTCGAAACTGTTCCTTTGGGTCGATCATCTAAACCAGAAGAGACGGCAAATTTTATTTACTTCCTTATTTCAGACCAAGGTAAATACATAACCGGACAGAGCTTGAGCCAAGATGGCGGAATAGTTATGTAGCCAATTTGGCTACTTGATCATTTAGTTATGAGTTGGTGGTTTCTGGAATAGTTCAATGTTGTAACCATCTGGATCAATTAGATAAATCGAGCGCGCACCTGTGTTTGGCCCAGCGTTGATATCTACGCAACCTTCGCTTCTTGCGCGATAACCTTTAGCGAACAATCTCTCGGCTATCTCATCAACACCTTCGACATATAGACAGAGATGTCCAGCACCAAAATCACAAGGGCGAGATGAAGCGCTCAACCTTTCGATTCCGTGATACTCGAGGAGTTCTACATAACCGCCTCCGGGAATATCGAGGTAAACGACTCGTATCGTTTTATGTGTAAGGCCAAGAACAACATTGAGGTACGGACCATCAAGAATTCGATCAATATGTACGGTCAGACCTAAGCCATCGCGGTAGAAATCAAGGGACTTTTCCATATCCTTCACAGTGATTCCCCCGTGGAAGAACCCGGTTACTTTTCCCATTTAAGTCTCAACTCTCATCCTCGCCGCTTATTGATTTATAGTAATCATTCACTGCATCAAAGTCATTAGCCAGATTAGCTAGCAAGTGGTGGGGTTAAATCCAGCGCCTGCGTGAATCTCGGCCTTTGGCAGTCCAAGAGATTTATCGCTGACCAGTACTATTGGGCAAAAGCGCGACGCCTAGTCTTCAACTGGTTATCACAAAAAGGAAGAGTCCTACTTGAATATCAAAGACCTTGATCCGAACCTAGTTGGGAAAACCCACACGGCTCAAGGCGATATCCGCTTAGTAAATGATGATGGCTTTACTTGGCTTCCTGATCAATCAATTGATTTAGTCCTCACCGATCCCCCATTTAATATTGCAAGAGATACAAATTTCCACACATACGAAAACAACACCATTAATTCTTACCGCTTCGATGCGGAAAAGGGTTGGGATTCTTACACCCCAGAAGAATTTAAAGACTTGTTGAAGCGTTGGGCGATTGAATTCGAGAGAGTACTTCGTCCTGGGGGCAGCTTCGCGATTTTCTGCGCCGATGAGTATTTATCTGATCTGATTTCTGCGCTAAAGGATGCCAAGTTAAAGCCACGCCGCACCTTGACCTGGCGTAAACCAAATGCGGTGCCGGTAAATCGCAAGCATATGATGATGAGTGCGTGTGAATATATTGTCTTGGGAGTCAAGGGATCGAAGGCTGTCTTCAATGCGGATATTGAATTTAAGGACGAACCAGAAATTACCGTGCAAGAGATCATCGCGATTTCAGATAAAGCTTCGACAATAATTGATTTAGAAGTGCGCAAGGCGCTAGAAAAGTTGGATACGCGCCCAAGTGCGAGCCGAATCAAAGAGATCGTAAATAATGCGATTGCCGAAGTCGCCGCAGCTGCAGCCGAACGCTCAATTAATATCTACTCCGAGGATGAAAAGTCAGCTCAATTGTGTGTGCCAAATTTCGTGAACTTCAACAGCAAAGCGGGAAATCGCCTTCACCCAACCGAAAAGCCAGTTAACTTGCTGCGATATCTAATTGAATTACTTTCAAAGCCCGGAGATGTTCTGCTCGATCCCTTTGCCGGATCTTCTTCGCTCGGAGAAGCCGCGGTGATCACCAAGCGCTCTGCAATCTTGGTTGAACAAGATAAAGAGTTCTACGAAAAGGGCTCGAATCGCATTGCGAACTTACTTAGTTCTCAAGCGCAAAGTCTCTTCGAGTAATCAGTCTTCTAGCGCACGGTAGCGCTCGGGCTCTGCGAGATAACAACCCTTACAAGGGAATCTATCTGAATGTGTTTCATCACCTTCTACAAAACCTAAGGTCGGATGTGCTGGGCGAATCTTAGTTTCGCAGCAGACTTTGCAAATTTGCCGTTTCGCTGAATTTAGAACGCTAAAAATAAGTTGAAAGTTTTTCGGATCTTGATCAGCAGCGCCATACAGGGCTACATAATCTGGATGGGTCTTATTGCCGTAGCGATGGTCAATTTCACGTATCTTTTGTGGAATTGGTAATAGTGAGATTGAGCAAATATTCTTCCCGTCAAAGTGCTTTTTAACTTTGGGAGATATTCTCTGATCGAATGCCGCTGTGGTATTCCAGCCAACAGTTCGTAGGTGAGTAACTTTTGTGCTCGAAACTGCTGTCTTCTTTTCCCATTTCAACTGCGAAACATTAAAGAAAACATCGTGACGTCCATGTCCGTTGTTGCCCCATTTAAGTTCCACCGAAGCAAAATCGCTTACCGATACCCAATTAGATTTGCCATTGATATCAGGCTTAAAAAGTTTGATAACTTTTTCATAATTTCGTGATTTGCGCATTAATCGTCTCCTTAGGCCAATTTATTCTAAATCTCTTTGAGCAATTCTTTTAGTTCGGAACTCTCCATATTGAATGAAAATCCGACTCTTAATCCTTCTTCATCAATTTTAGGGAAGAACTCTTTATGGTCAACCATTGATCCGGGTTCGTACCCCTTTGGGTAGCCACTAAATCCAATCGACTTTAGAAATTCACGCCAGTTAGGCCCAACGGTGCTCCAGTCTGAAATTAGAGTCTCAAGTATTGGCTTTAGCTCCGACTTAATATAGAAATTGTTTTCCCCGGCTTCATCAATATCTCCAAATGAATAGAAGTAAAGACCTGGCTTAATCTCAGCGATCATCCCGGCGTAACAAGCGTAATTACTCCAATTTTCATTTGATTCGAGGGTCTTAAGAATTGGCCTATATTTTTGATAAAGCTCTGATGAGAGCAATTCATTTTCTGGGCAGAGGGCGGGAAGAAGTTCGATTGAACCATCAGAAAATTGATGTTCTAACTTCTGAAAATCCTCGTGCGGAGTCTCGGAAGTGCAGGGGCAGATTTTCACAATCGCTTCCATAAGGCCCATTTCTATCTCGCGGTCCTGGAGCCTATGGCCCTACATTTCCGATGTATGGGCTAAAGGTAATTGATTACCGAGAGTAATAAAAGCAAAGTGGCCCCACGTAACTAGCGTGAGGCCACTTAGTGTGCGTACCGCTGGCGGGAATCGAACCCGCTACCATTCTCTTAGTTATGGAGTCGCTCTATCCAATGAGCTACAGCGGTACGCAGGACGGAACCTAAGTCAGTTAATGAAACTGATTTAGGTTTTCTGCTTTCGCTGTGGATAAATATCAACCACCATGCTCAATGGGGAAATTGCCTAGGCAAGTAAGCGTGAAATTATCTTCACTAAAACGGATTTTCTATTGCTGGCTACCCAGCGATAACCAAATCTGGAAACTGGCCCCAAGGCTTTTAAGGTCAGCGCTGCGATTCTATTTCCGCGTAACCTAAGTAATAAGGCAACGGCATCTGCTCCGCTGACGGTTCTGTCCTTATAAACTACAAAAACTTCTCTGGAACATTGCTCGTATGTCAGAGCGTATTTACTCAGTTCCGCGGTGTGGAAATCTACAGCGTTAATCTTTAACTTCTTGCTAATCCAAGAGATTGAGTTTCTGCAGAGTTCGCATTTGCCATCAAAGATGACTGTTATTTCGCTCAAACTATCTGCTCCATATTTCATTCTGGATTAACTGGCGTTCATCTTGAACGTTTATTGCGCAGCGCCTGCCAAGCACCTGTTGACCAGAGCGCCCACAGCACCAAAAGCGGTTGAAAAAATAAGCGGATGAAACGTGCGCGGTCACTATCTAAACCAAAGGCGTCAACTTGATTTACATATTGCGAGATATTTCCTGGGAAAATTGCAATGAAAAAAAGCGCAGTAGCAATACCTACCTCTTTACGCCGCTGCAAACTAGCAAGGGCTACTCCCAGAAGAATCTCCACAACCCCAGATGCCAGCACAACAAAGTCTGGAGAGAAAGGAACCCAAGATGGAACCTGTGCTTGGAATTCCAACCGGCTAGATGTTAAGTGCAAGATGCCGGCGTAGATCAGCGCAGATCCTAAAAGGATTTGCAGAACTTTGCGAAGTTGGTAAATCAGATTAGTTATTCTTCACAAACTCAGCAGCGTGCGGAAAACCATTGGCAGCCAGCTTTTCGGCCAAATCAGCCTTCACAGCCTGAACAACCTTGTGAGTTCCATTGCAATTCTTCTCTGGATCTGTGGAGTAACCGCATTGACAAGCGCCCATTGCATCTCTCTTTTCCTTGTAAGTTTTTTCAATCTTATAGCAAGGGTAAGGGTTTGTCGGTTTCTATTTAGTAACCGCCGCGCGACCGGATTCCAATCTTGCGATTGGCACTCGATACGGTGAGCAAGAGACATAATTTAGGCCTAATTCGTGGAAGAAATGAATACTTCGCGGATCACCACCATGCTCACCACAAATGCCTAACTTAAAGTCGCTCCGCACTTCGCGAGAGAGATCGACTGCTTTGCGAACCAAAATTCCGACGCCGGCTTCATCTAGAGACTCAAAAGGATTGAAAGGAAGTAGCTCTAGGTCGAGGTAGCGCGGCAAGAAAGTTGATTCCACATCATCTCGACTAAAGGCCCAAGTTAACTGCGTTAAATCATTGGTACCAAATGAGAAGCAATCTGCGTGCACACCCAAACGATCAGCGGTTATCGCAGCGCGAGGAGTTTCAATCATTGTGCCAATTGGCATATCTATCTCTTGGTTCGTTCCTTTAAATGTTCGAGCGATTTCTTCTTCTAGCGTTTCACGCAAGTACAAGAGTTCA
>CANHRF010000049.1 GCA_947463335.1 Actinomycetota bacterium | reverse complement strand
GGTGAAGTGACTTCTAAGGTAAAGGGCGTCTCGCCCATAAATTCTGCTGTATCTAATAGCTCTGAGATAACACGTGATGCAACGGTGACTTGATCAAGATTTAGTGGTGTTTCGCCATCTACTACACAGGTGACTATGCGGTGGCTACCTGGAGATGCGATTTGGACTTCTTCTAGAAAGAAACCGGCTTCACTTACCGCCGGAGAAATTAAATCAGTAATTGCCTGCGTCAATGACACTTGTTGCTCCTTAAATATTAAATTGTTATTAAATTGTTGAGGCCCTTAGTTTAACATTAATTAATTGCTGAAAAGGTATCTAGAGCTACCTTGATAATTAAAGCTAGCGTCACCCCCATAAAGACCTTGCGAACTAGATTTGAACCACCCTTTAAGGCTAAATGCGCCCCGATTAAGCCGCCGGCGACATTTGCGATCGCCAGAGTTAAGCCAATTTTCCAGAGAATCTCTCCATTTGCACCGAAGATGACTATCGCGCCTAAATTTGTGGCAACGTTAACGACCTTTGCAATTGCAGATGCTGATAAGAAAGCAAAGCCAAGGATGGCAACTAAAGTCAGAACTAAGAAAGATCCAGTGCCGGGACCAATTAACCCATCATAGAAACCAATTATCAATGCTGCGGTTGCCGCGATCTTCAAGCGAAGTGGTTCGCTCTGGCGAAGAAGTTCTATCTGACCAAGCTGTGGCCGCTTCCAGGTGTAGATGAGCACTGCGATCAACAGAAAAACAACAAGCGGCTTAAGAACTTCGGTCGGTATATATGAAGCAAGGGATGCTCCACCCATTGAACCGAGAAACGCCGGCAGCGCCATCGTGATAAGTAATTTGGAATCAGTCTTGATATTTCGGCGATACATAAGCGCAGAGGCAGATGTTCCGAATATAGATGGAACTTTATTTGTACCGAGAATTACCACCGTCTCAGACTTCGCCAAACCAATCATCAATGCAGGTAGTTGAATTAGCCCTCCACCGCCGGCTATTGCATCGATCAAACCAGCAGAGAAAGCGGCAACGGCTAAGAAGGCGAGTGTGTAAAGAGTTAGGTCAGCAAACACTTTATGAGAGCGTAGCGATCAATTCAGAGACTGAAGAGATTGCATCGGCGAGTGCTACTTCAGATTTCTCGCCAGTTTTGCGGTTGCGAAGTTCAACTTTGCCTTCTGCCAGTGACTTGCCGACAACCATAATGACCGGAATACCTATTAACTCTGCATCTTTAAACTTCACTCCTGCACTTGGGTCGCGGCGATCATCTAGCATCACAGATATTCCAGCGGCTTCGAGTTTATTTCCAATATCGAGGGCGGTTTCAAATGGCAGATCTTCTTTGCCCGTAGCAACGATATGGACCTTTGCTGGTGCTACTTCAAGTGGCCAAGAAAGACCGATCTCGTCATAACTCTGTTCGGCGATCGCAGCAACTGCGCGAGAAACACCGATTCCATAAGAGCCCATAGTCACGACTTGCGATTTACCGTTTTGATCGAGCACCGTTAAACCAAGCGCATCTGCGTACTTTCGACCAAGTTGGAAGATATGGCCGATTTCAATTGCCCGATCAATTACAACTGCAGTTGCGCACTCTGGGCAGGCATCGCCTTCGCGAATTTCTGCAGCTTCAACATAAGCAAAAGGAGTGAAATCTCTGCCATTTACCACGTTGCGCGCATGTCGATCTTTTTTATTGGCACCGGTGACCCAAGAAGTTCCTGGTGCAACGCGTGGATCTGCATAGACAGTAATTCCTGATTGAGCAGCATCTTGAGGTCCGATATATCCCTTAACTAAATTTGGGAATTGTGCAAAATCTGCTTCTTCAAATATTCGCAGCTCTTCGACTCCAGGTAGACCGGCCTCTAATCGCTTTAGGTCGACTTCGCGATCTCCCGGAACGAGAACTGAGATCGCCTTATTATCGGCCATCAACATGACATTCTTTAAGGTAGATGCTCCTGTGTAGCCTCCCCCAAACTTCTCATTTAAAACTGCAACGAGTGAATCAATAGTCGGTGTATTTGGGGTATCTAACTCTTCAATTGCAGGAACGTTGCTTGCGTCAACGGCAGCCACTTTTGTGACCATTGCTTCTACATTTGCAGCGAAACCACACTTTGGGCAGAGAACGTAGGTATCTTCTCCCGTTTCGCAAGGAGCTAAAAACTCTTCAGATTTCGAACCACCCATTGCGCCCGAGACAGCCTTGACTATGTTGTACTTTAAATGCAGGCGATCAAAAGTTCTGATGTAGGCATCGCGGTGTTTTTGGTAGGAAATATTGAGACCTTCATCGGTTAAATCAAAGGAATATGAATCTTTCATCACAAATTCGCGGCCACGGATGATTCCGCTACGGGGGCGCGCTTCGTCACGGAACTTATTTTGGATCTGATAGATAATCAAAGGTAAATCTTTGTACGACGAATACTCACCTTTGACCATCAAAGTAAACATTTCTTCGTGGGTTGGAGCTAGTAAATAGTCGCCACCCTTACGATCTTGCAAACGAAAAAGTGATGGACCGTAATCTGCCCAGCGGTTAGTCGCCTCGTATGGTTCGCGGGGCAAGAGCGCCGGAAAATGAACTTCTTGAAAGCCGGCCTTATCCATTTCGTCACGAATTATATTTTCAATATTGCGATACGTGATCAATCCAAGTGGTAGCCAAGAGTAAATTCCAGCCGCGATTCTGCGGATATATCCGGCGCGAACTAAGAGGCGATGGCTTGGTACTTCGGCATCGGCTGGGTCGTCGCGCAGGGTGCGAAGAAATAAAGTGGACATGCGCAACATAGGCGCAACCTTATCGCGTTATTACTTGACTGTGACGGAAGGTTCGCCTGAAGTTACTCCGGCCGCTTCCATTTCTTCTGCAAGACGCATAGCTTCTTCGATTAGCGTTTCTACGATCATTGCTTCAGGGACAGTCTTGATCACGACACCCTTTACAAATATCTGACCTTTTCCATTACCGGATGCCACGCCAAGATCTGCTTCGCGAGCTTCACCCGGTCCATTTACAACGCAGCCCATTACGGCAACACGTAGCGGAACAGTCATGCCCTCGAGTCCGGCCTGAACTTTTTCGGCAAGGGTGTAAACATCTACCTGAGCGCGGCCGCAAGAAGGGCAAGAGACAATCTCTAACTTACGTTGGCGCAAATTTAGCGATTCAAGAATAGAGATACCAACTTTTACTTCTTCAACTGGAGGCGCTGACATTGAAACACGGATCGTGTCGCCAATACCTTCCGCCAATAAAATACCAAAAGCAGTTGCAGACTTAATTGTTGCCTGAAAGGCCGGTCCTGCTTCGGTAACGCCAAGGTGTAATGGGTAAGCACATTGAGCAGCCAAGAGGCGATAAGCCTTAACCATTGTTACGGGGTCGTGATGCTTGACCGAGATTTTAATATTTGAAAAACCATGTTCTTCGAAGAGTGAGGCTTCCCAGAGTGCGGATTCAACCAGTGCTTCAGGAGTTGCTTTGCCGTACTTTGCAAGTAATCGAGGATCGAGTGATCCAGCGTTAACACCAATTCTAATTGGTATGCCTGCATCGCCAGCAGCTTTAGCAACTTCCTTGACCTTGTCATCAAATTGTTTAATGTTTCCAGGATTCACGCGAACCCCCGCACAACCAGCGTCGATTGCCGCGAAAATGTATTTTGGCTGGAAGTGAATATCCGCGATGACAGGTATTTGTGATTTCTTTGCAATCTGCGCAAGGGCGTCGGCATCATCTTGACTTGGCACTGCAACGCGCACGATCTGACACCCAGATGCCGTCAACTCTGCGATTTGCTGAAGAGTTGCATTTACATCTGCGGTGAGAGTTGTGCACATTGATTGCACGCTCACTGGAAAATCGCTACCTACGCCAACGTTGCCAAGTTGTAATTGATTTGTCTTGCGGCGTGGGTGAAGAGGAGCAGGTGGGGCGCTGGGAATGCCTAAATCGACCATACCGCTATTCTGCCTTATAAATCATTGTGAGGCGATTTCTACTTAAAAGTTCAATAAAATTGGATTGAAAATATCCGCAATAAGCAGCAGAACGGTGAGCGCCGCCAAAACTACAAAGACCACCGCCGTTATAGGGGTTAGCACCTTTATATCGATCGCTGCCGGAGCAGGTCTACCGCGTAGCCTTGCAATAAATGCGCGAATCGCATCGGCGATCGCAACTGCCATATGTCCACCATCGAGAGGAAGAATTGGCAATAAGTTGAAGAGGCCAACAAAGATATTTAAGCTGGCAACGATCAAGATAAAAGTGGCAATTCGTTCAGTAGGAGTCAGTTCGCCACTCGATGCGGCTTGACCCGAGACGCGAGCGACACCAACCACGCCCACCAACCCATTTTCGTCACGCTCTTCGCCACCAAAGGTTTGTCCCCACAGCGCAGGAATTTTCGTTGGTAGCTGCACCAGGGATTTTGCAGAGGCGGTGGTGAAAGTCCAAGTTAACTCAGCTGCATCTGAAATAGAAGCAATTGGACTGATTCGCTTATTGCCAAATTCATTAACTATTCCAAGTACATAACGTGAAGATCCATCTTCGATATCTGTCATTCGCGGAGCGGCAGAGATATTGATTTCTGAACCGCCGCGAATTACTGTAAAAGTTAACTCGTTGCCTTGAGAATTGCGGATCTTATCTAATTGGTTCTGCCACTTGGTATTGCGGTCACCATTGATAGCGACTATCTCATCGCCTTTCTGGAAACCCGCTGCGGCAGCAGCGCTATTGGGTACGACAGAGTCGATAACTGGAAGTACTTGATTGACACCAACTCCAGCAAGGAGAATAAAAAGAAGGATGTAACCAAGGACAAAATGTAGGAAAGAACCTGCACCTAAAACAATCAACTTTTTACCCGCAGAGGCGCGATAGAAAGCGCGACCTTCTTCACCTTCAGGCATTTCATCATCCGGAGTCATGCCTTCGATGCGACAGTACCCGCCGGCAGGAATTGCCTTGATTCCAAATTCGGTCTCACCACGCTTGCGTGACCATAATCGAGTTCCAAAACCAAGGAAGAATTCCGAGACTTTCATTCCAAATTTACGTGCGGTTAAGTAATGCCCAAATTCGTGGATCATTACAGAGACGAGAAGGGCGACAACAAAGGCGATGATTCCGAGCAATTGCATTAGCGGGCTACTTTCGAGATATGTTCTTGGGCTACTTGCCGCGCATCATTCTCGATCGCACTGACATCGGCTAAATCACGAAGCGCGCCTGCAGATTTTGACCCTAAAGATTGAACAACTGCTTCCACAGTTTCGATAATAGAGGTAAATCCAATCTTTCCGTCGATAAATGCCGCAACGCACACTTCATTCGCGGCATTAAAAATAGCTGGCAGCCCTCCCCCCAAATCTCCACAGCGTCGAGCAAGTTCTATTGCTGGGAATTTCTCATGATCGACCGGATCAAATCTCCAAGTGTGTGAACTCGTCCAATCTATCGCCGCAGTTGCGCCCTTTACGCGCTCTGGAAAATTGATTGCAAAAGAGATTGGACCTTTCATATTTGGAGGAGATGCTTGAGCGATTGTGGAACCGTCGACATATTGCACCATTGAGTGAACTACAGATTGTGGATGTATAACCGACTCAATCTGTGAATATGGCATATCAAACAAGTAATGCGCCTCAATAATTTCTAGGCCTTTATTTACTAGCGTTGCAGAATTGATCGTCACAACTGGACCCATTGACCAGGTTGGATGATTTAACGCTTCGATAACGGTTATATCGCTCAAATCTTCTCGCTCGCGAAATGGACCGCCACTTGCGGTTAAAATCAACTTCGCGACTTCACGCTTTGCGCCACCCATTAGGCATTGCCAGAGCGCTGAATGTTCTGAATCTACTGGCAGTAATTGATCTGGTTTAGCGATTGACATCACGAGATCACCACCGGCAACCAGCGACTCTTTATTTGCCAGCGCTAAACGATTGCCAACTTTTAGCGCAGCCAAAGTAGGCGCTAGTCCGATCGAGCCAGTGATTCCATTTAAAACAACGTCACAAGTAATCGCTGCTATTTCTGTAGATGCGCTCGGACCATCAATTACCGTGACTCCTGGCAACGCTGATTTAATCAAATCTACGCCTTTATTAACGCCGATTACAGGAACCTTAAACTTTTTTGCTTGTTCTATAACTAGCGCAGGGTTATTTCCTGCCGATGTAATCGCCACAACGCGAAATAGCGATGGGTTGGCTTCAACAATTTCTAGCGCTTGCACGCCAATTGACCCCGTGGAGCCAAGGATTACGAGATCTTTCATAGTCAACTTTGGTGATTATCGATCTAGTAAATTTTGAGTTGGTGAATATGGAGTTCCACTTCGTCTCTTTGCAATTGCAGATAAGGCTTCAAGAACAACGCGGTTGGCCAAGATCGCAGTGATATCGGCCGAATCAAAAGCTGGGGCAACTTCAACGACATCTATTCCGACAACTGGCAGCTCTAAGCAAATGCGACGAACAGCTTCAAGTAATTCACGGCTGGTCATTCCGCCCGGCTCGGGAGTTCCGGTGCCTGGCGCCATTCCTGGATCAACGACATCTATATCGACAGATAGAAATACTCCATCACAACCATCAGTTAACGTTGCAAAAGATTCATCCAATACAGTATTTAAACCACGATGATGGATCTCAGTCATTTCATAAGAACGCATTCCTTGATCGCGCATCCAATCCAAAGTCTTGTCATCTGGCCAGTAACCGCGGAGTCCCAGCTGTAAGAAACGATCACCGCGCACAGAACCACTTTCGATTAAGCGGCGCATTGGTGTGCCGTGCCCGATTAGCGCTCCGAATTGATCTTCACCAGTGTCGGCGTGTGCATCGAAGTGAATCATTGAAATCTTGCCTTGACCGCGATGGTTGGCAATTCCTGCAACATCGGCAGAAGCGATCGAGTGATCTCCTCCTAAGACGACTGCAATTTTTCCAGCGCGCGAAATCTTTTCTGTGGCTGCCTCCAGGATTTTAAGTGATTTCACTAAATCTCCAGGCGGCATCATTAAATCGCCGGCGTCATAAACTTTGAGGGCTTTAAAAGCATCAATTCGTAACGCTAAATGTGGGCGCTCTGCATCGTGCGGTAAGTAATCTCCCCCTCGGATCGCTTGCGGTCCAAACTTCGCTCCGGAGCGATGGGAAGTACCAGAATCAATCGGCGCACCAACAATGATTACATCTGCATCGGCATAAGTAGAAGGATCGTCAAGATCGCACTTCGGGATTCCAAGAAAAGTAAAACTTGGCCCATACATATTGCCGTGGTTAACCATTGGTTAAGAATATGCGCTTTTCGCTAGGAATCGAAACCTAGACCGAGTGAATCAAGAAGTTTGAGCCAGAGGTTGCGCTTGCCACCATTCTTATCAGCCTGATTTATCGACCATTG
>CANHRF010000048.1 GCA_947463335.1 Actinomycetota bacterium | reverse complement strand
GGTGGAAAGCGCATTGAAAACCTTGAAGAAGTTATGAAGGTTGGCGACAAGATTCAGGTTGAGATCGGTGAAATCGATCCAAAGGGCAAGCTCTCACTTGTTCCAGTTCTCGAAGATGGATCAACACCGAGCGCTGAGTAAGTAGAGAACAGACTCTAAATGTCAGTTCGTCGCACAGTTTTACCTAGCGGTCTGCGTATCGTCGCGGAAGAAGTTCCGTCGGTACGCAGCGCCGCGATCGGTATCTGGGTAAATGTAGGTTCACGTGATGAAACCCCGGCAGTTGCTGGGGCTTCTCATTTTCTAGAGCATTTACTATTTAAAGGAACTACGCGACGTAGCGCTTTAGAGATTTCAGCAAGCATTGAAGCTGTCGGCGGCGAAATGAACGCTTTCACCAGCAAGGAATACACCTGCTTCTATGCGCGAGTCATTGATACCGATTTACCTATGGCAATTGATGTCGTCTCAGATTTGATCACCTCCTCAATAGTTTCAGCGCTAGATGTTGATGCTGAACGTAAGGTTGTTCTAGAAGAGATCGCAATGCGCGATGATGATCCCAGCGATCTAGTGCA
Source organism: Actinomycetota bacterium (assembly GCA_947463335.1). The sequence continues at coordinate 7,190 of CANHRF010000048.1, read as the reverse complement.
CGATCTTTACGCCGAAACTTATTATGGAGATACCCAACTCGGTCGTCCGATACTAGGAACTATCAAATCCATCAAAGAGATGACGCGAAGTAGCGTCTTTAATTACTATAAGAAGAAGTACCTTCCACAAGATCTAGTCGTGGCCGTCGCAGGAAATATCAAACATAAGCGAGTAGTCGCAATGGTGGAGGAAGCCCTGTCACGCGATAACTTCTTAGATGTAAAGGGCACACCACAAATTCGCCCCAATACACCGGTCAAAACTAAGCCGGTCCAAAGCGTTGGATTGTTAACACGTAAAACTGAACAAGCGCACATGTTCTACGGAATGGAAGGCGTTGCACGTAGCGATGAACGTCGCTTCGCAATGGGCGTTCTTGCTTCCGCGCTCGGCGGAGGAATGTCCTCACGTTTATTCCAGGAGATTCGAGAAAAGCGGGGCTTGGCTTATTCGGTATATGCCTATGCCCAACAATTCGCTGGTTCGGGTCAGATCGGTTTCTATGCCGGTTGTAATCCAACAAAGGCGATTGAAGTTGTAGAGATTATTCGAGAAGTATTGGCAGATGTCGCAGAAAATGGCATGAGCTATGAAGAAATTGAACGCGCTAAAGGCGCGGTACGCGGATCACTTGTGTTAAGTCAGGAAGATTCTGGTTCGCGTATGAGCCGAATCGGCAAAAATGAAATTGTCTACGGCCAAGTGATGGGCTTTGACGATATCTTGAAAGCGATCTCCCGTGTAAATCCAACCGACGTTAGGGAAATTGCTAGCGAATATCTCACTAAATCGCCTACCCTTGCTCTTGTCGGTCCATTTAAAAACGAGGCGAAGTTTGAGAAGGTATTGCGATCATGATTAAAGTCGGCGTACTTGGCGCTCGTGGGCGCATGGGAGCAGAAGTAGTAAAGGCTGTTAGCGATGCCACTGATCTCGAATTAGTCGCTGCACTGGACCTGGGCGATTCCTTAGATCAATTGATTACAAATGGCGCACAGGTAGTCGTTGACTTCACAACACCTGATTCAGTTATGGCCAATTTACAGTTCTTGATTGCCAATGGAATCAGCGCAGTTGTTGGAACTACTGGTTTTGATGATTCTCGCGTGGCGAAGATAAAAGCGCTGGTTTCTGCAAATCCTAAAGTTGGAGTTCTAATCGCTCCTAACTTTGCGATAGGCGCAGTTTTAATGATGGAGTTTGCCGCAAAGGCAGCGAAGTACTTCGAATCTGCAGAAATCATTGAACTCCATCACCCAAATAAAGTTGATGCTCCATCTGGCACCGCTTCACGCACTGCAGATTTAATGACGCAAGCTCGTAAAGAGGCTGGCCTAGGCGCAATGCCAGATGCCACTAATTCAGGTCTTCCTGCAGCACGAGGCGCCGATGTCGGCGATATTCCAGTTCACTCGATTCGCTTACGCGGATTGATTGCTCATCAAGAAGTTTTACTTGGCGGTTTAGGCGAGACTCTTACAATTCGCCACGATTCGCTAGATCGTGCGGGCTTTATGCCGGGAGTACTTCTTGGCGTGCGCAAAGTTATTTCTAATCCTGGGCTGACATTCGGCCTAGAGAAATTTATGTAAGGAGATCGTAAATGGCTAAAGCAGATATCACTATGTATGGTGCTGACTGGTGTGGAGATTGCCGCCGCTCGAAGCGTCTCTTTGAAGAGCTAGATGTTCAGGTAAATCATATTGACGTCGAAAAAGATGAATCAGCTGCCGCAAAGGTAGTTGAGATCAACGGGGGAGCGCAGTCGATTCCGGTAATCGTCTTCTCTGATGGAACACACCTAACTGAACCTTCTGATAATGATTTAAAGGCGAAGTTACAAGCGCTAAATATTATTTAATACTAACTAGTTTATATGAAATAGCGCTGCGGAAGTCGCTGCAGCGGAAAGCACAACCACCGGAAATGGTGCACGCAGAATCAACGCAACTACCGCGACTCCTACGCCAGCCATACGTTGGTCGGCTATGAGCCTTGAATCCTTTGTGAAGGATTGCACGGCCACTAGCGCACTTAAAAGCGCAATCGGAATCAACGAGTTAATCTTTAAAATTCGGGGATGAGATAACCAACGCTTTGGGACGCTATGCCCGAGGTATTTAAGTACAAAAGCAAGAACGCTAGTTCCGATTACCGCAATCCAAAACGGATCTACCAGATTTATCTCCATATGCTGGCTCGCATTCCGAAGAAGACTGCCAAAACCGCGGTAGCAATAATTGGCACTCCCGGCACAAAGTAGGGTGTCATTGCTAGCGCAAGCGCGCAAGCAGAGAGTGCAAGTACTCGGTCGGTCTTGCTAATTAACCGTGGCCAAAGTAGTCCAAGAAAAGCCGCAGGCACTGCCGCATCTAAGCCCCACGCTGCGGGATTTCCCATAGCTTGCGCACCGAGAGCGCCAGCTAGTGTGAAGATATTCCAGAAGATAAAGACGCCAATACCAGTGAGCCAGAATCCCTGGCGCGCTTCTTTAACCCCTAAGCGTTCTTGCGAGAGAGCAACGCCAGTTGATTCATCAATTGTTATCTGTGCGGCAAAAACACGGCGCAAACCTTTAACGTTTAACACCGGCGCCATGCGAAGTCCATAAAGAGTATTTCGCACACCTAATAAAGTTGCAGTCGCTATTCCGCTCAGCGCACTACCTCCTGCACCCAACACGCCAACCACTGCAAATTGAGATGCGCCAGTAAAAGTCAGAAGCGAGAGTAAACAGCTCTGCAAAACGGAGAATCCGGCGGCTACAGATGCTGCACCAAAGGCAATTCCATAAGCGCCAACAGTCAGAGATACGCTCAATGATTGGGCGGCGGTGGCGCGGTTCACTCTAGACACGGGTGCATTCTGCCCTAGATATCCTCGGCGAGATAGCGCGCTCTATATAAGGTGACGCACATGAGCCAAGAAGTTATCTTCCGCGACGATGTCACAGTAGAACTCGTCAAATCAAGCGCTAGCGATGCCGATGTAATTTGGGCTGCCCGCGTCTCCACTGCCGGTGAACAATCGCTTGATGAAATTGGGGAAGATCCAGCGCGCTCAGCAGGGTTGATCAACTATCTCGCCCGCGAACGTCACGGCTCCCCATTCGAACACACTTCGATGACTTTTTTCATCAGCGCACCAATATTTGTCTTCCGTGAGTTTATGCGCCATCGCATCGCTTCTTACAATGAAGAGTCAGGGCGTTATCGCGAACTAAAACCAGTTTTCTATATTCCATCAAAAGAACGTAAATTGATTCAAGTTGGAAAAACTGGCGCATATACATTTGAAGATGGCACAAAAGAGCAATTTGATATCTCAGTTAGCGCTATGAAGGAAGCCTATTTAATTGCATACGAAAGCTATAAGAAGATGCTTGATGCTGGAGTTGCTCGAGAAGTAGCCCGCGTTGTCTTGCCGGTTGCAACTTACTCATCAATGTATGTGACTATGAATGCACGTGCGTTGATGAATTTTCTCTCACTGCGCACAGCGCGCGAAGGTTCGCATTTTCCTAGTTACCCACAACGGGAAATTGAGATGGTTGCCGAGAAGATGGAAGCCGAATTCGCAAAATTGATGCCCCTTACCTACGGAGCGTTCGAGAAATCTGGACGGATCGCACCTTAAAACGGTAGGTTGCACCTATGACAATAGAAGCGCCATTCGGACGTATGCTCACCGCAATGGTGACGCCGTTTGATAAAGATGGAAAAATCGATTGGCCAGGTGTTGAAAAACTTGCGGCGCATCTCGTAGCCAATGGTCACGACGGAATCGCGGTTAACGGAACCACTGGTGAGGCTCCAACCACTAAATCTTCTGAGAAAGAAGAGATTATCCGTGTTGTTAAAGGCGTAGTTGGCCCAAAGATTTTTGTCGTTTCCGGCGCTGGAGATAATGAAACTGATTATTCAATTAATCAGGCTAAGCGCACCGAAAAGGCTGGCGCCGATGGCTTGCTAGTTGTCGCACCGTATTACAATAAACCTCCACAAGCAGGCGTCGCTGCACACTTTAAAGCGATCGCTAGCGCAACCGATCTACCAATGATGATGTACGACATCCCTGGTCGCTGCGGAATTGAGATTGAACCCGACACGATTGTTGAGCTCTACAACCACCCACAGATCGTTGCGCTAAAAGATGCTAAAGGAAACGTTGCTTCAACTTCTTGGGTAATCAAGCGCTGTGGAATTCCTGTTTATTCAGGTGATGACATTCTTAACCTGCCACTGCTCTCAGTAGGTGCTGTTGGCATGGTTTCAGTTTGTGGCCACACCGTCGGTAAAGATCTCAAAGAGATGCTTAACTCTTGGTTCGCTGGCAATGCTGCACGGGCCTTAGAAATTCATCAGAAGTTACTTCCAGTCTTCACTGGCACATTCCGCACACAGGGTGCGATTCTCACTAAGGCTGCGCTAAATATGATGGGCCTACCTGGTGGATATACAAGACTTCCTCTCGTCGATGCAACCGAAGATCAGATCACGCAATTGCGTAAAGATCTAATCGCCGGTGGCGTTGCACTATAAAGATTTTATGACCCACCCTCATCCAGATCTCGGCACTCCTAGCAAATTAGTTGCTGGGGGATTGCGAATCGTTGCACTTGGTGGTTTAGCGGAGATCGGTCGCAATATGACTGTCTTTGAAACCAATGGAAAACTCTTAATCGTTGACTGCGGCGTACTTTTCCCTGAAGAGAATCAACCTGGAATCGATTTAATTCTCCCTGACTTTAGCTACATCAGAGATCGCTTAGATGATGTAGTCGGTCTGGTCTTAACACACGGGCACGAGGATCACATCGGCGCTACGCCATATTTGCTTCGCGAGCGGGGCGATATTGCAATCTACGGATCAGCACTGACCCTGGCCTTGGTTTCAGCAAAACTTAAAGAACATCGCATTTCGCCCGTAACGCGCGAAGTTAAAGAAGGAATGCGAGAAGATATCGGCCCATTTGAAGTTGAATTTGTTGCAGTAAATCACTCGATTCCAGATGCACTGGCGATCGCAATTCACACCAAAGCCGGAACTGTTTTACACACTGGTGACTTTAAGATGGATCAACTACCACTTGATGGTCGAATTACTGATTTACGTACCTTTGCTCGACTCGGCGATGAAGGCGTTGATTTATTCTTAGTCGATTCGACGAATGCTGATGTTCCAGGCTTTACCCCATCTGAGCGAGAGATAATCCCCGCGCTAAATCGCGCTATTGCTGCGACTAAGAAACGAGTCATAGTCGCATCGTTCTCTTCGCACGTTCACCGCGTCCAGCAAGTGATTGATACTGCAGCGCTTCACGATCGCAAGGTGGTATTCATTGGCCGTTCCATGGTGCGCAATATGAAGATCGCCGAAGATATGGGCTATTTAAATGTGCCAGCGGGAATAGTTATTGATGCTAAAGATCTAGATAATTATGATGATCGAGTTGTTTTGATTTGCACAGGTTCACAGGGTGAACCGATGGCGGCGCTTTCCCGAATGGCCAATGGCGATCATCAGATAAGAGTCGGTGATGGTGACACGGTGATTTTGGCTTCATCGCTTATCCCAGGAAATGAAAATTCAGTATTTCGAGTTATTAACGAACTCACTCGCTTTGGAGCGAAGGTAGTTCATAAGGCAAATGCCATGGTTCACGTTTCAGGCCACGCGGCAGCAGGGGAGTTGTTGTACTGCTACAACATTGTTAAACCTAAGTACGCTCTGCCGGTACACGGTGAATGGCGCCACCTCAAAGCCAATGCTGAGCTCGCAATTCAGGCTGGAGTACCTCGTGAGAACGCATTCGTTATTGAAAATGGCATCGTCGTAGATTTAGTAGATCACGTAGCTAGCGTTGCTGGCTCAGTACCTTGTGGATTTGTATATGTAGATGGCCAGAGCATTGGTGATATCACTGAGTCTTCACTTAAGGATCGTAGGATCTTAGGTGAGGAAGGATTTATCTCGGTAGTTGTTGTAATTGAATCTCAGAGCGGCAAGATAATCGCAGGTCCAGATATTCATGCACGAGGATTTAATGAAGATGAAGCGCTTTTTGACGAAGTTAAGGGTCAGATTGAGAAAGCGTTGCAACGAGCAGTAGCTGACGGCGTAAATGGAACGCATCAACTCAATCAAGTGGTTCGCAGAACTATTGGCAGTTGGGTCGGCGGAAAACATCGGCGACGCCCAATGATCGTTCCCGTGGTAATTGAGGTCTAGCCAGTAAGATTAAAGGTGTGGCTAAGAAAAAAAGTACAACCTCACGCAAGGCGAGTAAGTCAGTCTTCTCGGTAATTAGCCGCGCAATTGGTTCTCTCTGGCGAGCGTTAGCGAAAGCAGCCGGATCTACCGTCCGTTTTCTGGCGCGCGGAGCCCGCGACTTAGATCCAGCGCATCACCGCGATGGCCTCGCCTTCCTATTGCTGATTTTGGCTTTAGCCGCATTTGCTGGAACTTGGTTCGCCGCCGATAACTTTGTAGGTAGAAATTTATACGCAGTTATTTACGGAGCTTTTGGGCGAATCGGATTCTTCGCACCTGTTGTAATCATTTACTTTGCAATTCGCTTATTCCGATCACCTGATGAGAAGAAAGATACTTCTCGAATCGTTGTTGGAATAGTTACGATGATTTTTAGCGCGACCGGTTTGGCGCATCTCTTCAACGGCTCACTGGGAGCGATAAATCCGACTGGAACTTTGGCTATGCGAAATGGGGGCGGCTGGCTAGGTTATGCCGTTTCAATGCCGCTAGAACGCTTAATGACTTCCGTGCTGGCATACCCATTATTGGTGGCGCTATTTATCTTTGGAGTGCTAGTAACAACCGCAACTCCGCTCTCATCTTTATTTATCAGAATCAAAAATACCTTTAATTGGATCTGGGCAAAGCGCCCACAACGCGATGAAGTAGATTTTGAAATTTCCGATACTCCGCCCTTTGAAACTCCAGTCGTCGCTTGGAATCAGCCTGCCGATGAAGTCGCGGATGAAGATTTAGATGAAGAAGAATTTGATGAAGAGTTCACTGTAGAAGTTCCGCGCCAGGTTCAGGCACCTGTAGCGGCTTCAACAACTGCTGCAACCGCGAAGAGACCGGAACAATTACTACTGACGGCAGACTCTCATTACTCACTGCCTCCGCAAGATTTACTTCGCACTGGCCCAGCTGCAAAAGC
>CANHRF010000047.1 GCA_947463335.1 Actinomycetota bacterium | reverse complement strand
GATGTCGCACCAATCATTCGCATCGCGGTGGATTTACCAGCTCCATTTGGGCCTAGCAGTCCAAAGGATTCGCCCTTAACAACATCAAAATCGATCCCATTAACAGCGGTGAAGTCACCAAATTTCTTGGTTAGTCCACGAGCGTGGATTAGCGATTGAGTCATTAGCCGATCTTATCGCGCTTGCTGGACCGCTTTCATCCATTCTTCAATTGCATCGGGGTGACGCGGAATGTACTCGCTTAAATTGATATATCCATCAGCAGTTACAAGCACATCATCTTCGATACGGATTCCGATTCCGCGATACTCCGGCGCAAAGAGCTCATCATCTGGCTGAATATAAAGTCCTGGTTCGACAGTTAAAACCATGCCTTCGCGCAAAACACCTTCGCGATACATATCCTGACGCGCATGCTCGCAGTCGTGAACATCTAACCCCAGGTGATGGCTTACTCCATGCAATGTCCATCTGCGATGCAGACCAACTTCAGGTTTCATTGATTCTTCTGCGCTGATTGTTAAAACTCCCATATTCACTAAACCTTCAGCGAATACTCGTTGTGCCGCACGATTAATTTCTAAGAATGGAACACCAGGTTTTAGCGCAGCAAAGCCAGCGAGTTGTGCTTCGTAGACCAACATATAAAGCGCACGTTGGGCAGGCGTGAACTTTCCATTGACCGGAAAGGTGCGAGTTATATCTGCGGTGTAATAAGAATCCATTTCAACGCCCGCATCGAGCAGCAATAACTCTCCATTGCGAACCGCACCATCGTTACGGATCCAGTGGAGCACACAAGCATGCGCACCTGCGGCGGCGATTGTTGTGTACCCAATGTCATTTCCTTCTAGGCGGGCGCGACCGAAGAACGCACCTTCCACAATTCGCTCGCCACGCGGATGTTCAGCAGCTGCTGGCATGGCTGCGATTACATCGCTAAAACCACGGCCAGTCGCATCAACAGCGGCTTGTAATTGAGCCACTTCATACTCATCTTTAACTAAGCGCTGTTCTGATGTAAAGGTTACGAATTCTGACTCGCGCGCGTTCTTGGAAATCAATTTATCCATCAACGCATCTTCACCGCGAACCAGCAACGTTTCTTTGCTAAAGCGCAGGAGATCTTCGATCTTATCTACATCGCGCGTTGGGATTTGATAGACCGAGTTTGCCTCATCAAGAGTGAAATGTCGGCCGACCCAGAGTTCACCATATTTACGATCGGTATAGAAAGCATCGGTCTCGCGAGTAGATCGCGGATGTAAGTAAAGATAAGAATCGTGTCCACCAGCTTCATTTGGTTCCATCACCAAAACTGAATCCGGAACCGCATCAGATCCTTGCACTCCACTGTAGTAAGCAAAAGCGCTGTGCGGGCGGAATGCATATTCAGTGTCATTTGAACGAGTTTTGAAATTTCCAGAAGGAATAACTAGACGAATATTTGGAAATGCTGCAGATAAAACTTGGCGGCGAGTGAATGCATAAGTAACTACTTCAAGTGGTTGTAAACCTTCTAGATTGGAAGGCGCCCATCCAGTGCGCATAAATTCTGCATATTGTGCAGGAGGTGCAACATCGTATGGACGCGCATTCTTTACTTCCGGAGTTTCAACCTTCTCATTCATATCGCTAAGAGTACATAATTAGGCTGTGAAATTACGAGGGCCAAAGTTAACTTGACGCACGCGTAATTACGCATAGAGTTGAGGCACTATGTCGATGAATACGCGGGAAATTGCTGATTTAGCCCGAGAAATCCGCATACAAATCCTCCACACCATAAAGGGTGCGGGTATGGGCCACATCGGTGGCGATTTTTCAGTTACAGATATTCTCGCGACGCTCTTTGGCGCGGTATTAAAAGTTGATCCCAAAGATCCAAATAAGGCCAATCGCGACCGCTTAATTCTCAGCAAAGGGCACGCTGCTGTTGCGCTCTATTCCACTCTTGCTCTGCGCGGCTTCTTTCCAGTCGAAGATCTAAAGACATTTGCACAACCTTTAAGTAAGTTAAATGGACATCCCAACCGAAATAAAGTTCCGGGAGTCGAATCTAACACCGGTCCTCTTGGACACGGTTTTCCGATCGCAGTCGGCACAGCAATTGGTGCGCAGTTAGCGAAAAACGGTAGCCGATCATTTGTAATTATGGGCGATGGAGAATTGCAAGAAGGAAGCAACTGGGAAGCGGCCATGTTTGCCGGGCACCGCAAACTCACTAATTTAATTGCAGTCGTTGATCGCAATGGTTTCCAACAAGGAAGCCCAACTTCGAAGACAAATGAGCTAGATCCACTGGATAAGAAATTTGAATCTTTTGGGTGGGAAGTTGTTGTGCTGGATGGACACGATCACACGGCTCTATACAAAGCTTTTACCGATCCACAGACCAAACCTCGAGTGATCATTGCACAAACCATAAAAGGAAAAGGCGTTGACTTTATGGAAGGTAAAGCAGAGTGGCACCATAAAGTTCCAAACGCTGAACAATATGAAGAAGCGCTGCTGCAGGTCGGAAAACAATGAGCGCAGATAAATTGGAAGAATTCGATAATCGCATCATTTTTGCCAAGACCCTTATTGCCTTGGCTAACGAAGATTCAAAAATTGTTGTTGTCTGCAACGACTCGGTCGGGTCAAGTAATTTAACTGAATTTCGCGAACTCTTTCCTGATCGTTTGATCGATGTCGGAATCGCAGAACAAAATATGGTCGGCGTCGCCGCGGGCCTAGCAAACGCTGGATTTACGCCATTTGTATGCGCGGCTTCGCCATTTTTAACAGGACGCGCGCTCGAACAAATAAAGGCTGATGTGGTTTATACAAATACTAATGTGAAGCTCTGCGGAATGAGCCCAGGTATTTCCTACGGAGAATTAGGTCCAACACACCACTCAATTGAAGATATCGCTTGGATGCGCGCACTTGATTCACTTCCGATTGTCTTGCCAGCAGATGAAGCACAGACTGAAGGCGCAGTTCGTTGGGCCGCGAATACAACCGGTCCAGTCTTTATGCGCATCGGCCGCTTTAAAGTTCCATCTGTTTCAGAAGGCCAAAACCCAGCATTTATTCCAAATAAAGCGATGCGCATCATTGACGGTAAAGATATTTCAATTATCGCCACCGGCACTTTGGTCTCGCGTGCGATTGCCGCTTCACATATCTTAAAGAGCGCAGGAATCTCTGCTCGGGTAATAAATCTTTCAACAGTTTCCCCTCTAGATACCGCTGAAATTTTGGCAGCGGCAAATGAAACTAAGGCGATCATCACCGCTGAAGAATCTGTCACTCGTGGCGGCGTTGGCGGAGCGATCGCCGAATTTATCGTGCAGAACAACCCGGTTCCAATGAAGTTAATGGGCATTGATTCATTTGCTCCAACAGGATCAGCTTCTTATCTATTGGAACACTTTGGATTAACCGCTGATGCCATCGCTGCCCAAGCGCGAGAGCTTTTGAAAAATGGCAGATAGCCTGCCTATCGTTTTAGCTATCGATCAAGGTAGCGGATCTACAAAGGCACTTGCGATTGATGTTAAAGATCAGGTACTTGGACAATCAGAGGTAAAGATCTCTACGACCTTTCCGCAGACTGGTTGGGTAGAGCAAGACCCTGAAGAGATCTGGCAATCAGTTGTTACATCAAGTAAAGAGATCACAAAGAGCCATAAAATTTCTGCTGTCGGGCTTAGCATTCAACGCGAATCTGTTCTTCTTTGGGATCGAAAAAGTGGAAAAGCCCTGACTAATGTAATTACTTGGCAGGATCGCAGAGCATCGGATTTAGCTGAAAAACAGCGGGAAAGCGCAGCAAAGGTAAAGGAGATCAGCGGTCTTGAATTAGATCCAATGTTCTCGGCCCTTAAAGCGCAATGGCTCTTTGAAAATAACGACTTTGGCGGCGCTGATATCTGTATTGGAACAATTGATTCTTGGATTGCTTTCAAACTTGGCGCAGGACATATAGTTGAAGCAGGTAGCGCTAGCCGCACACAACTCTTAGATATTCAGAGCGGTCAGTGGAGCCCTGAGCTGCTGGCAATCTTTAACATAGATAAATTGCAACTACCTCGTGTGTGCGCATCTGACGAAAAACATATCTGCACAAATATGGATCAACTTGGTTTAACTAACGAGGTTCCACTTTCAGGAATTATGGGCGATTCACATGCCGCCCTGTTTGCACATCAAGGCTGGAAGGCCGGCAACTTTAAAGCCACTTTTGGTACCGGAACCTCACTTATGGGTTTAACGGAAAGTAAACCGCAGACAATTGCTTGGCAAATAAATGGAGAGATAACTCGGGCTGCTGAAGCAAATATTCTTTCGACGGGATCTACCTTGGTTTGGTTGGCTGAGTTACTTGAAACAACTCCTGATGAATTGGCCAAGTTAGCCCCTGAATCAAAGCAACAAGTAGAAATTGTTCCTGCCTTTAACGGGTTAGGTGCACCTTGGTGGGATCGTGAGGCCACAGCAATAATCGCTGGAATTACCCGCGGTTCAAGCAGAGCTGATCTAGCCGCTGCAGCGCTGCGATCAACAGCGGCCCAGATAAATGATGTCCTAGAAGATTTTGCTAAATCAAATATTCAAATTACATCTTTATACGCAGATGGCGGCGGTGCACGTAACAAATATCTGATGCAGATGCTCGCAGATCTAAGCGGTAAGAAAATCAGATCTTCACAGTTATTGGAGTTATCGGCCTTTGGTGTAGCAATGGTTGCTGCGCTCGGCGCAGGTATTGCAACGATTGCAGAGATTGAAAATATCGAACTTAAGTATGATGAATATCTGCCTCAGGCAAGTGAGCCAGAACGGCAAGAAAAGCTAAAAAGCTGGCGTAAAGCGCTGGCCGCATCGCGCTTGAAAACCCAATAAAGGGCTATCCATCAACGATTTAAACTCGTAAGATTTCAAGATAAGAAGAGAGAGAAGGCTGAAATGGGAAAACTAACTTACGGCGCAGGTATCTGGGCATTTGGCCAATTCGTTGACCGTTATGCCGGAGATGGTTACGGACCAACTCGCACTAGCCAACAGATGATTGAAGATGCCGCCAAAGTTCCCGGCCTTAAGCACTTAGATATCAATGTGCCATTTGATATTCCAGAGCGCACAGCAGTTGAGATCAAGAAGATGCTTGATGACAACGGACTGGTATGCCGCGCTACAACTCCACATATTTATATGCGCGAGTATGTAAAAGGCTCCTTTACAAACCCGGATACCAAGCTTCGCTCTCAAACTAAAGATCGCGTGCGTGAAGCAATCGCCGCTGCGGAGATCTTGGGTGCAACATATGTAAAGTTCTGGCCAGGTCAAGATGGTTTTGATTTCCCGCTGCAGGCAAATTATTTACAGATCTGGGATTACACCATCAACGGAATCCGTGATTTGGCAAATGAAAATCCAAAGGTGCAGTTCGCAATTGAATATAAGTGCAAAGAGCCACGTGTTCGCATGACTCTTGCAACTGCAGCCAAAACTCTTCTAGCGATTAGTGAAATGAAGGTTGATAACGTCGGAATCGTGATGGACTTTGGTCATTCACTGATGGCGCAAGAAACACCTGCGGAATCACTTCTGTTAATTCATCGCCACGGCAAGTTAGTTAGCGCTGAGCTAAACGATAACTGGCGCGGTTGGGATGATGATCTTCCTGTTGCATCAGTGCACTTATTTGAAACTATCGAATATATGTTGGCACTTCGCAGTATTAATTGGACGGATCCAGTGTTACTTGATCAATTCCCGTTCCGCGAAGATCCAGTGCGGGCACTTACTCGTAGCATTGAAATCATTACCTACCTTGAAGAAGTCTGCGATCGAATTGATATCAGCGCTCTTAACCAAGCGCAGAACTCACAAGATGCACTTGCTGCACAAGCAGTTATTTGGGACGCGATTATGCAAGAGAAACGATTTACTAGATAAAAACTCTTTAAATGTATTGATTTATAAGGGTTTTCAAGATTCCAATTAAGTTTCTTAAATTTATTGGCATTTTCTGAGAAGAAATATAGAAGGGTGAACTTAGGGGTGAGATTGACTCATCATCACCCTTTGGCCTAGATCCCTTCTCACCCCAATTCTAAAATTAGACACTCGCTAACCGGTGCTAATTAAGAGGTAAAAAACCATGGGGTACAGGTCGAAGTTGCCTACGCGCAGCCAGATTTCCCGTTGGACGGTTTATGCCCTATTTTCCGGCTTATTTGTTTCTTTGCCTGTGGGAGTGACGATATCAGCGCCTCCAAGTCAAGCCGCTTCTTTCGGAACGATCTATAACGCACCTGAATATTTTTTTGGTGGCGGGACAAATTCTGCAGCTGCAGATTGTCCAGCAGGTCAAGTTGTTGTTGGAATCACCTTTAACCAAAATCCGATGGCAGTAGGAAGAATATGCGCGCCGCTTCTAGATGACTACACAATTGCCGCCCTCAGCGCGACAACTCGCAACACAGCAAATTATGTTTTTTGCCCAGATGGCATGGCCGCAGTCGGTACAAGGTATTTTTCATCCTCCGGTTTAAGAGCGGGACTAGTCTGCAAAACCCCACCACTCGTAAACGATGCAGGTACAGAGACTCAGTATATTGCTTCGCAGTCAGGTACTCCCCGAATTACGAGAACTACGCAAACGACAACAAATAGTCTTTGTAATGCTGGCGACCTTATGGTCGGAATCAGATACACCTGGAATATATGGCTTGATTCTCACGGGGCAAGGTGTGCACCTTATGTAAAGTTTTCAATCTCATATAACGCAAATAATGGTGTTGGTGCAGTTCCATCTACGGTTACACAAAGCACTCCAAATCAAGATTTAACTGTAGTTGGTTATGCAGGAAATCGTCCGGGCTATCGTTTGGCTGGTTGGAATACCAATGCAAATGGAACAGGCACTTTGTATCAAGATGGTGATGTGCAGTCGAATATGACTGCATCGCTCTCGCTTTTTGCGCAATGGAATTCCACGATCACTTATGACACTAACTCAGCGACATCTGGTTCTGTGCCAGCGCCAACCCTTGCTCGCACTTCGAACGCAGTTACAACGCTGGCCACAAATTCAGGATCGCTCGCGCGAGACGGTTACACCTTTGGAGGGTGGAATACGAGGGCAGATGGAGCAGGAACGAACTTTTCAGCAGGGCTGACGACTTTTGCCTCACCCGGAGACATCACGCTATATGCCCAGTGGAATTCCACGATTACCTATAGCGGAAACGGAAATACATCTGCGGCAGGAACTATTCCGGCTGTGCGCAGCATGACGGGTTCGGCTAACCAAACGTATTTTCTTCCATCCCCAACAACTCTCTTGCGAGCAAACTTCACATTCGCTGGTTGGAATACCGCCGCCAATAGAAGTGGAACTTCTTTCCTACCTGGAGAGACATACACAGCAACGGGGACAAGAACGTTACACGCAATGTGGAATTTGAATATTCAATTCAACGGAAATACCCCAACAACAGGTTCAGTACCTTCAACGATAACAACAAATGAATTTGCTTCTCCAACCATCCCTGGAAATACAGGAAATCTTGTAAAAACTGGATTTACCTTTGTCGGCTGGAATACTCTTTTGGCTGGTGGAGGCACTCGTTATTTACCAGGTGAAACTATTACCGCCACTGGAAACACCACACTTTTTGCAGAATGGATTGCGACCTGTGCGCCAGTGACTAACTATGCAGGTGGAAATCAAATTCTTACTATCACTAGAACTACTCCTTGCGCATACACGCTTCCAGAATCAGCGACTGCAATTGACTTTTTGGTTGTTGGTGGAGGTGGAGGCGGTGCGCAAAACGTTGCTTCTGGCGGCG
>CANHRF010000046.1 GCA_947463335.1 Actinomycetota bacterium | reverse complement strand
GTCGCTGCAGTATCTAGATCAGATCCAAATGGATTAAAGGCGCGCGAAGTCAGTTGGAAGCGCGAGATCTCTGCACTTAAATCTTCCCAAGAAAGATAAGTTGCATCAGTGACCGGCAGCGGAGCTGCTGCACCGAGCGCAGCATGTGACCAAGCCGCTTCGAAGAACTCTTCATTTGTTGCAAGTAAATCAATCGTGCGCATCCTGATTCGCTCGTCATCTATAAATATAACTTCGGATCCTTCTGGCATCCGCTGCAAAATTGTTTCCGTCTCATCAATCAAGATCGGAATAAGCGATTCCATTCCTTCAGTTGAAATACCTTGGGTAATTCGATCGAGAATTTCTAGCGCTGCTGGGTATTTCGCTTTAGCGCTTTCTGCGCGCTCCCGAATCTTTTGAGTCAATAACAATTCGCGACAAGGCAAGATAGTTAACTTGCCAATAACTGGCGAGGTGGTGCGCTGACTAGAAACATCAAAGTAGCTCAACTCTTCAATTTCATCACCGAAGAAATCTATACGCACAGGGTGTTCGGAAAGCGGTAAGAATAAATCAACTATGCCACCACGAACTGCAAACTCTCCTCGTTTTTCAACTAGGTCGGTGCGGGTATATGAAAGTTCTGTTAAATCTGTAATCAAAGTTGTTAGGTCAACCTCGCTGCCAATTTCCAAACTCTGCAAAGGTGCGCTAGCCAAATCTGCGATGAAGCGATGAATGACAGCACGAATTGGCGCAACGACAATAGGGATCTCTTTATTTGCTGATGCAAGATCAGCGAGTGTGGCTAAACGCCGCGCAACTGTGTCACTGCGTGGGCTTAAACGTTCGTGCGGCAAGGTCTCCCATGCGGGGAATTCCAGAACTCGGTTATGTAATTCGCGGAGTTCATTTGCTAAATCTTCAGCGCTGCGACTTGAACTGGTGACGATCAAAAGAGGCGACTTTTCTGAAACCTTTGCCAGCAAGAATGGATAGGTTGATGCCGGAGCAATAATCTTCTTGGAATCGTGCAGGCAAGATGCAACAGCGTTATCGCCGCCGATCAATTGCACCAATGCACGCATTTGAATACCTATCCCACCTTGGAAATGCCGTTTGGCCCCGTTCCCAAAAAGGGAGGGGGCTTGATGCTCCAAGTCTAACGCGCATATTTGCGTATCAAAGTCGTGCGTATTCCTGAGAGGATATGCCAGTGACGCAGAGCCCATCTAACGCCAATAACATCGCAAGCGATGATGCGAACTTACGCAGCGATGTCCGCAAGCTCGGCGATCTCTTAGGGCAATCTCTAGTACGTCAAGAAGGCCAAGAGCTTTTAGATTTAGTGGAATCCGTAAGAAAAGCAGTGCGTGAAGGTGGCGGAATCGATTTACTGGAAAAACTATCAGTTGAAGATTCGGTACAACTCGTTCGTGCATTTAGCACTTACTTCCATTTAGCCAATGTAGCGGAACAAGTTCACCGCGCAAGAGTTCTCGCACAATCACGTGCGGCAGGTGGCTCTTGGTTAAGCCGCGCTATCGATAAAATTGAAGTCGCATATAAAGCGCAAACCCCTGGCCACGAATTTACCCACGAGCAATTGCAAGAGTGGATTGGCGAGTTAATGGTGCGCCCAGTATTTACTGCGCACCCAACTGAAGCAGCGCGCCGTTCGATATTAAATAAACTTGGAGAAGTTGCGAAGTTATTAGATCAAGATTTAAATCCGCGCCAACACGAGCGCTTAGCTGAAACTGTGGATCTCTTGTGGCAGACCGATGAATTACGTTTAGATCGTCCGGAACCGCTAGATGAAGCGATGAACGCGCTTTATTACCTTGATGATTTGGCTCGCAACACTGTTCCAGAAGTTTTAAATGACTTTGCCCGTGAATTAAAGAGACTTGATATTGATCTACCTGTGCAGGCACGACCTCTGACCTTTGGTACTTGGATTGGTGGAGATCGTGATGGAAATCCAAATATCACTGCACAAGTCACTGAGGATGCGGTAATTCTTCAAGTCGGCCACGCAATCCGCACAACGATTGCCGCAATGGATCAACTGCGCCAGATGCTCTCGGTCTCAACGCGAATCGTTGGCGCTACTCCTGAGCTTTCTGCTTCGGTAGAACGCGACCTGAAGAACATTCCAGAATTCGAAGAACGTTTCTTACGTTTAAATCAGCAAGAGCCTTATCGACTTAAAGCAACTGCAATCGTGCACCGCTTAGCCTTTACTCGTAATCGCCACGCTGCGGGCGCGCCACACGTGCCAGGTCGCGATTATGCAAACTCAGCTGAGTTAATTGCTGACTTAACGCTGATGCGCGATTCACTATTTGCGCATCGTGGCGAGTTAATCGCTACTGGATTACTCGAGCGCACGATTCGCAGTATCGCCGCCTTTGGTTTAACCCACGCAACTTTAGATATTCGCGAGCATTCCGACGCCCACCACAATTTGCTGAAGCAAGTTCTGCCAGCGGGGTACTTAGAACTTTCGCATTCAGATAAGTTCCCAATTTTAATTAAAGAACTCGGCTCATCCGCGCCAATTGCTACAACTGCGCTAGATGCAGCAGGCAAGAAGACCTTCGACACCTTCAAAGCAATCGATGATCTAATTGAACGTTTTGGTCCAGAAGTCATTGAAACTTATATCGTCTCAATGACTAAGGGTGCAGATGATTTAATCGCTGCCACAGTCATCGGTAAAGCTGCTGGATTAGTTGATCTGGATAAGAAAGTAGCCAAGATTGGTTTTGCACCGCTTCTTGAAACTGTCGCTGAACTTCGCTCTGCTGGCGAAATTCTTGAAAAATTGTTATCCGATCCTACTTATCGTTCGCTAGTAAAACTGCGCGGTGATGTACAAGAAGTGATGCTGGGATATTCGGATTCAAATAAGGATGCCGGAATCGCAACAAGTCAATGGGAAATCCACCGCGCACAACGCAACTTGCGCGATGTTGCAATTAAATATGGCGTAACGCTTCGTTTATTCCACGGTCGTGGTGGATCAGTCGGCCGCGGTGGCGGACCTACATACGATGCACTGGTTGCACTCCCTTGGGGTTCTGTTGATGGTCAGATAAAGATGACTGAACAAGGTGAAGTAATTAGCGATAAGTACGCTCTGCCGGCACTTGCTCGCGAGAATGTTGAGTTAACTCTCGCCGCTTCTCTTGAAGCAACAATTCTTAATCGTGGCCCGCGACAGAGCCCAGCTGATCTTGCGCAGTGGAATGAATGTATGAACTTGATTAGCGATTCATCATTTGCGCGTTATCGCTCATTAATCGATCACCCAGATCTACCTGCTTATTTCTACGCATCAACCCCCGTTGAACAGCTAGGAAATCTCTTCTTGGGATCCCGTCCTTCGCGCCGCCCTGATGCAGCAGGTGGACTCGATTCACTCCGCGCGATTCCTTGGGTCTTTGGTTGGACACAATCACGACAGATTGTTCCAGGTTGGTATGGCGTTGGATCAGGCTTAAAGGCTGCACGAGAAGCAGGCAAAACAGATGAGTTAAAGAAGATGCTGAAAGATTGGCATTTCTTCCACACCTTTATTAGTAATGTGGAGATGACCTTAGCGAAGACCGATTTGGTTACCGCTAAGCGATATGTGGAAACCCTGGTTCCTAAAGAGTTGCATCACTTCCTTGACACAATTACTGAAGAATTTGAATTGACGGTAAAAGAGATCTTGGCGCTGACCGAAAAGACAACTCTGCTGGGTGATCAACCGATCTTGGCCCGCACTCTGCAGGTGCGCGAGGCTTATCTTTCTCCCCTGCATTTACTGCAAGTTAACCTGCTTCATCGAGTGCGCACCGCTGGAGATTCATCTGATGCAATGTTGATTCGTGCGCTATTGCTAACAATTAACGGTGTCGCGGCAGGCTTAAGAAATACTGGTTGATTCCAGTTAGCTTCGCTTAGGAATTGTATTTAGATTGGGTGAAATCAAGCCCTTTTTCAATGAGTGATTCCACAACATCTGCGCCGCGATCTAAGAATTCGGGCAGGTCTTTCTTCTCTTCTTTACTAAATTGTTTAAGTACAAAATCTGCAGGATCTTGCTGTCCCATAGGGCGACCGATACCTAAACGCACTCGGTAATACTCTGGGGTATCAAACGCAGAGGTAAGTGATTTCAGTCCGTTGTGGCCGTTATCGCCACCTGCGATCTTGGAACGAATTACAGCAAAGCCAATATCTAACTCGTCGTGGAGAACAATTATTTGTTTTGGCTCAACAGAATAAAAGTTGGCAAGGGCCTTTATCGGTCCGCCAGATTCATTCATATAGCTCTTAGATTTTGCGAGTATCACCGAAAAAGCATCGACACCGACGCCTAACTTATAGGCGGCGATGTCGGTGCGTGACTTATGGGTGCTGAGCTTTACGTTATGGCGCTTAGCTAGTTCATCAATCACCATCTGGCCAACGTTGTGGCGAGTGGCGGCATATTGTTCGCCCGGGTTACCGAGACCAACAATTATCCAAGGAGATGAACTCACAGGAGAAAGAGTAAGGCTAGTTAGTCCTTCTTCTCAGCATCAGCTGCTGGTGCCGCTGCTGCATCTGCAGCAGGTGCTACTACAGCAACTTCTTCAACCGCAGTTGAACGCTCAGATAGGTGAACCACGATCATTCTTGGATCAGATACCAAGACAACGCCAGCAGGCAGTGCAACGCTTTCTGCGTAGAGAGATGCGCCAGCTGCAAGGCCAGTTAGATCAAGTGTGAAGAATGAAGGAATAGCAGTTGCTTCAACTTCAACTTCAATTGTGTGGTTAACGTGCTCAAGAATTCCATCGCGATCGTGCTCACCTTCTGTGTGAACAGGAACAGCAACAGTAACTTTTTCACCGCGACGAACAGCGACGAGGTCGATGTGCTCGAGGATCTGCTTTAGCGGATGGCGAACGATCGCCTTTGGAAGAGTTAGTTCATCCTTGCCATCAATGTTGATTTGCAGAAGAACGTTTGACTGCTTTAGAGCAACGCCAAGTTCGCGTGCTGGAAGAGTGATGTGCTGTGGCTTCTCGCCGTGGCCGTAGATAACTGCAGGAACAAGACCTGCTACTCGTGCACGACGTGATGCACCCTTACCGAATTCGGTGCGTGTTGTGCCGGTGATCTTGATTTCTGCCATTTTAATTACTCCTGTTTATCTTCAATTGAATTTACTTGGGAAACTTCGGTTACTACACAAAGTCCCAGCAGGAGTTAAATCCTTACCGTCGATTACGGAGTTTTTCACCCTCGCCGGAAACTATAAGGCGATATTAGCCTGACTTAGCTGTGGCCGTCAAAAAGACTTGTTACGGAGCCATCTTCGAAGACTTCGCGGATAGCGCGAGCCAGAAGGGGCGCAATCGAAAGGACGGTGAGGCCATCAAAGCGCTTATCTTCTTCGATCGGCAGAGAATCTGTAACGACGACCTCGGTCACATTAGAAGCCTTTAAGCGCTCTACGGCTGGGCCAGAAAAGACTGCGTGAGTTGCGGCAACGATTACCTCTTTAGCGCCAGCTGCGAATAACGCATCAACTGCTTTTGTAATTGTTCCAGCGGTATCGATCATGTCATCGATAACTACACAAGTTTGTCCATCAACTTCACCGACAACTTTTCCAGTCACGGATTCATTTGGAACGCGTGGATCGCGTGTTTTATGGATAAAAGCGATTGGGCATCCACCGAGAAGTTCAGACCAACGCTCGGCGACACGAACACGACCTGAGTCTGGCGAAACAATTGTTAAACGCGAGCGGTCCACTTTGCTGCCGACGTAATTAGCGAGCATTGGAAGTGCAAATAAGTGATCAACTGGTCCATCAAAGAAACCTTGAATTTGTGAAGTGTGAAGATCAACAACCATTAAGCGATCAGCGCCTGCCGCTTTGTAAAGATCTGCCATTAAGCGCGCTGTGATTGGTTCGCGGCCGCGATGTTTCTTATCTTGGCGTGCGTAACCATAAAACGGTGCAACAACGGTAATTCGTTTAGCTGATGCGCGCTTTAGCGCATCGACCATAATCAATTGCTCCATTATCTGTTTATTGACTGGAGCTGTGTGGCTTTGGATAACAAAGGCGTCACAACCGCGAACAGATTCTTCGAATCGAACAAATACTTCACCATTTGCAAAGTCATATGCAGAAGTTGGTGTTAGTGGAATACCAAGTTCGGAAGCGACTGCGTCAGATAGTTCCGGAAATCCGCGTCCTGAAAAAAGGCGGAGTCTTTTCTCTGAGGATAAACGAATTTCGCTCAAGGAAATCAGCCCTTCTTCTCGTCGCTATGTCGCGCAGCAGCTTTGGCAGATTGAGAACCAGATCGCTTGCGCATGACCCAACCTAATACATTTCTCTGCTTACCTCTAGCGACACCCATGGCTCCTGGTGGAACATCTTCGGTAATCACAGATCCTGCAGCGGTGTAAGCCCCGTCACCAATTGAAACTGGTGCTACCAACATTGAATCGCTACCGATTCGGACGTGATCTCCGACAGTTGTGTGGTGCTTTTCGACACCATCGTAGTTAACAAAGATTGTGGCAGCGCCAATATTGGTGCCTTCGCCGATGGTTGCATCACCGACGTATGAAAGATGCGGAACTTTTGATCCATCGCCAACGTTTACATTCTTCATCTCTACAAAAGCACCGGCTTTTGCACCTGTGCCGAGCACAGTGTCTTTACGTAAATACGAGTAAGGGCCAACGTTGGCATCTTTGCCGATAGTTGCCTCATAGCAATTTGATTCGATGATCTTGGCGCCGCTCAAAACTGTGCAAGATTCGAGCACTGCTCGTGGCCCAATAACAGCGCCGGTCGCGATCGTGGTGCTTCCGAGAATTGCTGAACCTGGAAAAACAGTGACATCGTTTTCAATTTTTACTGTGGCATCGATCCAAGTAGTCGTTGGATCCACAATCGTGACTCCGGCGCGCATAAAGCCTTCATTAATCCGATCGCGCAAGAGCGCAGCGCTTTCAGCTAATTGCACGCGATCGTTAACGCCGAGAATTTCCACGAAATCTTCAATGAGCGCGGCGGCAATAGCGCCACCTTCGTTTCGCAGGATCTCTAAAACATCAGTTAAATAGAGTTCACCTTGCGAATTGGAGTTATTTAGCTTGCCGATCGCACCTGACAACTTCTGCGCATCAAAGGCATAAACCCCTGAATTTACTTCGTAAATCGCTTTCTCAAAGTCATCAGCATCGCGTTCTTCAACGATTCGAAGTAATGAGCCATTATCGCTACGGATGATTCGTCCATACCCAGTTGGATCTGGGTGTTCGGCGGTTAGAACTGTTGCTGTAAATCCACCGGAATGATGTAGGTCGAGAAGTTGCTGTAACGATTCACCAGTAAGTAGCGGCGTATCACCAGCCAAAATCAATATCGTTCCTGAAACTTTTGTATCGGCGAGCGCTAATTGCGTTGCGTGACCGGTGCCGCCACGGTGTTCTTGAAAGACAGTTGTAACTTGTGGGGCAATCTGCGCAAGGTGCGCTTCGACTGCTTCTCGACCTGCACCCACAACTACGCGAACTTGTTTTGGCTTTAGCGATTCAACTGCTGAAAGAACGTGTCCGACGAGCGAGCGCCCGGCAACTTCGTGCAGAACTTTCGGTGTTACGGATTTCATTCGAGTGCCTTCACCTGCGGCGAGAACAACAACCGTCTCGAGGTTTGCACTCATATGGGTAAGTCTAACGCTCCGTCAGTCTCATCGGCGGGCAATCAATATTGCTCCGCCACCAGGTATCGATCCTGGACCCTGGGCTTCAAAGGCCCATGTGCTAGCCACTACACAATGGCGGAACGCATATTCTCCCTCATAAATGCGAGTGCTCGCGACCATCAACACTTCGG
>CANHRF010000045.1 GCA_947463335.1 Actinomycetota bacterium | reverse complement strand
TTCAGCCAGGTGGAAGTGTGCGAGATGAAGAAGTAATCGCCGCCGCCAAGGCAGCGGGAATCGCTATGTTTTTCACAGGAACACGACACTTCTCGCATGCGTAACTTCGCTTGTAACGTGGGCTTCTAATAGGATCACGTACATGAGCGCAACAATTCTCGATGGCAAGGCTTTAGCAGCCTCCATTAAGCAGGAGCTATCAGCGCGCGTAAAGCAGTTAAATGGCAAAGGTATTTCGCCCGGTCTCGGAACTATCTTGGTGGGCGATGATCCGGGATCTCATTCATATGTCTCTGGCAAACATCGTGACTGCAAAGAAGTCGGAATAACATCTATCCGCATCGATTTGAAAGCTAGCGCCTCTCAAGCAGATGTGCTCGCTGCCGTTAGAGATTTGAACTCGGCTAGCGAATGTTCTGGTTACATTGTTCAACTTCCATTACCAAATGGAATAAACACGCAAGATATTTTAGAAGCAATTGATCCGAAGAAAGATGCAGATGGATTACACCCCATCAACCTAGGAAGGCTCGTTGCAGGCTACAACGCTCCGCTGCCTTGCACTCCACGCGGGATAGTTGAGTTGATCAACCACTACAAGATTCCACTTGCGGGCGCAGAAGTTGTTGTAATCGGACGTGGTCTGACAGTTGGGCGACCACTCGGTTTGTTGCTAAATCGTAAGCAAGAAAACGCCACAGTCACTTTGACCCATACCGGCACCAAGGATTTATCAGCACACACTAAGCGCGCAGATATCGTTGTCGCCGCTATAGGTTCCGCACATTTCTTAAAGGCTAAAGATATTAAATCGGGCGCCACTGTTTTAGATGTTGGAATATCGCGCACAGATTCAGGTTTGGTTGGGGATGTAGATCCTGATGTGATGGCGGTAGCGGGATTTGTTGCACCGATGCCAGGCGGAGTTGGTCCAATGACGCGTGCAATGTTGCTAAAGAATGTAGTTGAAGCTTGCGAACGATAAATAAACTCGGCACGCGCCTGGCCTATCTGACGATAGGTGCAGGATTTCTTGCGGGGGTTTTTTCATATGTTCGCCTAGGTTCGATCGCGATCGCAATTGGTATGAGCGTGATCACTCTTTCGCATTGGCAGTCGGGCAAAAGTGGGAAAATTGAGCGGTATTTAGCCTTAGGAATCGCTCTGGCGCTCTTCACTGTGGCAATTTCACTGCCGCGCGGGTTGTAGAGTTTATCTTGACGTCAAGAGAAAGAGTTAGCCATGTCTAAGAAAGTCACCGTCGTAGGTGCAGGATTTTATGGATCAACTACAGCGCTTCGTTTAGCGGAATACAACATCTTCGACACCGTTGTCCTTACAGATATTCTGGAAGGTAAGCCCGAGGGTCTAGCCCTAGATATGAATCAATCGAGAGCTATTGAGGGATTCGAAACCAAGATTGTTGGAGCAACAACAACCGCCGATGGCGCAGGATATGAAGCAACTGCAAACTCTGATGTCGTTGTAATTACCGCTGGCCTACCGCGCAAGCCGGGTATGAGCCGAATGGATCTGATTGGCGTTAACGCAGGTATCGTGCGCGGCGTTGCAGAAAATATCGCGAAGCATTCTCCGAATGCAGTGATCATTGTGGTTTCTAATCCACTAGATGAAATGACCGCCCTTACTCAGATCGCAACCAATTTTCCAAAGCACCGCGTTATGGGTCAAGCAGGAATGTTAGATACCGCGCGTTTCACCAACTTTGTCGCTGAGAAACTTGCAGTACAGGTTTCAGCAGTCAAGACTTTAACTTTAGGTTCTCACGGCGACACAATGGTTCCGGTACCAAGTCGTTGTACAGTAAATGGAAAGCCACTTACAGATTTGCTATCGCAAGCCGAAATCGATGAATTAGTCGATCGCACCCGAAATGGTGGTGCTGAAGTTGTTGCACTACTTAAGACTGGTTCTGCTTATTACGCACCATCTGCAGCAGCTGCTCGTATGGCGAAGGCAGTCATTGAAGATTCTGGCGCTGTAATGCCAGTCTGCGCGTGGGTTGATGGCGAATATGGAATTTCTGGTGTTTACCTCGGCGTTGAAGCCGAGATCGGCCGCACTGGAGTGAAGAAAGTAGTTGAAACCAAGCTCACCGAATCAGAGCTAACTGGCTTGAAGGAAGCGGCTGAAGCAGTGCGCGCCAAGCAAGCAGATGTGCAGACACTTTAATTTTCAACGAAGTTAACTAAATCAAAGGAACTAAGGGAAGCAGATATGAGCAAAATCAAGGTAACAGGTACTGTTGTTGAATTAGATGGCGACGAGATGACCCGCATTATGTGGCAGTTCATCAAGGACTCTCTAATCCTTCCTTACCTAGATGTAAACCTTGAGTATTACGACTTAGGTATGGAACACCGCGATGCCACCAATGATCAAGTAACAATTGATTCAGCTCACGCAATCCAAAAGCATGGTGTTGGCATTAAGTGCGCAACGATTACTCCTGACGAAGCGCGCGTTGAAGAGTTTGGTCTAAAGAAGATGTGGAAGTCTCCCAACGGAACTATCCGCAATATTCTTGGTGGCGTAATCTTCCGCGAACCAATCATTATCTCTAACGTCCCACGTTTGGTTCCGAATTGGACGAAGCCAATCGTTATTGGTCGCCACGCTTTCGGTGATCAATACCGCGCCACAGATTTCAAGGTTCCTGGTCCAGGAAAGTTAACTATCTCATTTGTACCTGAAGATGGATCAACGCCTATAAATACTGAAGTCTTTAACTTTGAATCTTCTGGCGTGGCTATGGCTATGTATAACGTGGATGATTCAATCCGTGACTTTGCTCGGGCATCGCTAAATTACGGCCTGCTTCGCAAATTCCCAGTTTATTTATCTACCAAGAACACCATTCTTAAAGCATACGACGGTCGCTTTAAAGATATCTTTGAAGAGATCTACCAAGCTGAGTTCAAGCCACAATTTGATGCCGCTGGAATTTGGTACGAGCACCGTTTGATTGATGACATGGTTGCAATGTCTCTGCGTATGGAAGGTGGATACGTTTGGGCTTGTAAGAATTACGACGGCGATGTGCAATCAGATACCGTCGCACAAGGATATGGCTCACTTGGTTTAATGACTTCAGTACTTATGACTCCAGATGGAAAGATCTGTGAGTCAGAAGCTGCCCACGGAACAGTTACTCGCCACTATCGCGATCACCAAGCGGGCAAGGCAACTTCAACCAACCCCATCGCATCTATCTTCGCTTGGACGCAAGGCCTGGCTCACCGCGCAAAGTTAGATAACAACGCTGAGCTGGCTAATTTCTGCGACACTTTGGAGCGAGTCTGTATCGAAACAGTTGAATCAGGAAAGATGACCAAGGATCTAGCGCTCTTGATCTCAAAGACTGCGCCTTGGCAGACAACCCAAGAATTCCTCAACTCAATCGATGAAAATCTGAAAGTTGCAATGGCGAAGTAATGCACGAACACCAGCACGGCGCTATCGCTCTAGTTGGTTCAGGTGAATATTTACCTCAAGCGCAAGCGCTCGAAAGTGAGCTCTTGCGCTTGGCTATTTCAAAAGGTAAATCAAATACCTTTATTCAGATTCCAACCGCAGCCGGAAAAGAAGGTGACGATCGCCTAGAGTTTTGGAGATTGCGCGGTGCAGAACAAGGTGCGCGCATCGGTTGTGAAGTTAAGTATTTACCAGTTTTAAATCGAGAAGATGCCCACAACCCACAGTGGATAGCAGATATTGAAAGCGCTGGACTTATCTATTTTTCAGGTGGAGATCCGGTTCACTTGGCAGATATTTTCCGCGATACGCCTTTGTGGTCTGCGATAGTTGCTGCTTGGAAATCTGGCGCATCACTTGCTGGATGTTCGGCAGGTGCAATGGCCTTTGGCGGAAAGATTATTGGAATTCGCCGATCACACGTTAGTGAAGGCCTTAACTTATTACCTGATATTGAAGTGATTCCACACTATGACAAGTTTTTAGGATGGCTTCCCGATCGAGTCACCGCCGCAATAGTTCGCCAGGATGCAGATGCGACACTGCTAGGCATAGATGAAGATACCGCGCTGGTACTTACAGATGTTTGGCGGAAATATGGCGACGGCAAAGTGCACGTTTTAAGAGGTAGTCTGGAATTTTCATAAAAAGAGTTACTTGACGCGTTCTCCAGTTGTAGAACTGAAGAGGTGAACTGCAGCAGGTTCTGCAGAAACGGTAACCGTTTCACCTGGCTTAGGTGGGTTCTTTGGATCCCAACGAACAATTACTTGTGCACCTTCATCACCAGCGTGCGCAAATTTCACAGATGCATCAGCTGGTCTTCCATAAACGAAGGCATCTGCACCAAGTTCTTCTACAACTTCGACAACCACCTTAAATCCACTGGCAGCAGGTACGAAACCTTCTGGGCGGATTCCAATTGTTACCGAGTCACCAGCAGAAGATGGAACATCAATCGCTAAATCGCCGAGCATCGCTTTACCACCGCTAACGGAGGCAGAGAGGAGGTTCATTGCAGGAGAACCAATAAAGCCAGCGACAAAGGCATTGGCTGGAGTATCGTAAAGATTACGTGGCGTATCTACTTGTTGAAGTAGACCATCCTTAAGAACAGCGACGCGATCTCCCATAGTCATAGCTTCAACTTGGTCGTGTGTTACATAAACTGTTGTGATGCCGAGGCGGCGCTGCAGTGCAGCGATCTGGGTACGGGTTGCAACGCGCAACTTTGCATCAAGGTTTGAAAGCGGCTCATCCATAAGAAAGACCTGAGGTTCGCGAACAATTGCGCGGCCCATTGCAACGCGTTGGCGCTGTCCACCTGATAGTGCTTTTGGCTTGCGCTCAAGATAAGGCTCTAGGTCAAGAAGTTTTGCCGCTTCGTTAACTCGCTTATCGCGTTCTTCTTTTGCAACTCCCGCAATCTTTAACGCAAATCCCATATTTTCAGCAACTGTCATATGCGGATAAAGTGCATATGATTGGAAAACCATTGCAATATCGCGATCTTTTGGCGCAACGTTGGTTACATCACGGTCACCAATAAGAATTCGACCTTCATCGACTTCTTCAAGACCGGCCAACATGCGAAGCGATGTGGATTTACCGCAACCTGATGGACCAACTAAAACCAGAAATTCACCGTCGTTAACGGTTAGATTTAATTTGTCGACTGCAGGTTTGGTGGTGCCTGGATAAATACGCGTTGCGTTTTCAAATACAACTGATGCCATTTAAGGTACTTCCTTCTCCGGGCAGGTACGTGCCCGACGGTCCAAGGATGAAGGTGCTAGCCGGGTGGCTAGGCTGGCTAAGGATATTGCAGATCTGAAAATCTGGGGAATGAGCCTATTTTCACGCTCTGCTCTAATCGGTTTTCGGGGGAAAGGGTTGAGGAAGTAGAATTGCCTACATCATGGACCCTTACCCGATTGGTTCTTTACTGGGCGATCTAGGCATTGTTGCCGCCCTCATCTTGCTCGGCTCCCTCTTTGTAGCAGCTGAAATAGCACTTATCTCTCTTCGCGATAGCCAAGTACGCCAACTCTCAACACGAGGTAAGCGCGGCGCCAAACTATCTAGCCTGACATCAAATCCCAGCCGCTTTCTTGCCGCTGTCCAAGTTGGCGTAACCGTATGTGGTTTTCTATCCGCGGCTCTCGGCGCAGAAAAATTAGGCGTTTATGTAATTCCTAATCTGATTGATCTTGGACTTTCCGAAGACGCGGCAAATGTAACTTCGCTAGTTGGCGTAACACTCGTGATCGCTTACTTC
Organism: Actinomycetota bacterium; assembly: GCA_947463335.1. The sequence goes on along the minus strand of CANHRF010000045.1, from coordinate 2,168 downwards.
TCTCTCGTATTTGGTGAACTTGTACCAAAGCGCCTAGCGCTATTTCGCACTGAGGAGATTTCATTGTGGAGCGCCGGCCCAATTGATTTCACCGCTAAGTTTTTCAGACCAGTCATTTGGTTACTTTCAAAGTCAACTGATGCAGTTGTGCGAATATTTGGAATTGATCCGAAAGAGCAACGTAGTCAAATGTCTGAAGAAGAGTTGCTCGACTTGGTTACTGGCCACGCAGCGTTGACCGCTGAAGAGCGCGATATCGTAGAAGAAGTCTTTAACGCCTCAGAACGCCAAGTTCACGAAGTTATGGTTCCACGTACAGAAGTAGATTTTATGGATGCCTCACTAACCGTTGGCAAGGCGATTGCGCTCGCTGTTGATCGAGCACATTCTCGCTATCCTGTTGTTCGCGGTTCAACTGATGAAGTAATCGGTTTTATCCACGTTCGTGATTTATTAGACACCTCACTGGTTAGCGCTGGTGGAAAAATTCAGGAGCTAGTAAGAAATATAATGTTCTTACCTGGCACAAAGGGAGTTCTGCCTGCACTTACTGAAATGCGAAATCAGCGCCAGCACCTCGCAATCGTTCTCGATGAGTACGGCGGCACTGATGGCATTGTGACTTTAGAAGATTTAGTCGAATGTCTCATCGGTGACATTAAGGATGAGTACGACAGCGATGAAGTTGAAGTCTCTGAGCAAGCTCGTACCGGTGATTTTGAGGTAGATGGTCTGATCTCGCTAGATGATCTGAGAGATGAAACTGGAATTGATATTCCAGATGGGCCTTATGAAACCGCCAGCGGATATGTAATGCACTTTTTAGGGCGAATTCCCGTTGTAAATGATGTCGTTGGTATCAACGGCATTCGTATCACCGTTTTAACCATGGAAGGCAAGCGCGCTGGGCAGTTACTGATATCGCGTAATTAGCGATTCGTGCGAGAATAACAACATGACCAAGCGCATCCTTTCCGGCATACAGCCGACAAGTGACTCGTTCCATCTAGGAAATTACCTGGGTGCGCTAAAGCAATGGGTTGAGTTGCAAGAAGGAAATGATGCCTTTTATTGCATCGTTGACCTACACGCTCTTACCGGTGATATCGATCCAGCACTTTTGCGAAAGCGGATTTTGACCTCAGCGGCACAATTAATCGCTCTCGGAATTTCACCTGAGAAGTCAACGCTCTTTGTCCAGTCACATGTTGCGGAACATAATCAACTCGGTTGGATTATGGAATGTATTGCCGGTTTTGGTGAGGCTAATCGAATGACGCAGTTCAAGGATAAATCCGCTAAAGGTGGCGCTGATTCCGCTCGGGTTGGTTTATTCACATATCCAATGCTGCAAGCAGCCGACATACTTTTATATCAAGCACACTATGTTCCAGTCGGTGAAGATCAGAGACAACATATTGAGTTAACCCGAGATTTAGCTACCCGCTTCAACTCCCGTTTTGGAGAAACCTTCCAAATTCCAGAAGGCTACATCCTAAAATCTGGCGCCAAGATTTATGATTTACAAGAGCCGACAAATAAAATGAGTAAATCTTCCGGATCAGCAGCCGGTGTACTTGAAATTATGGATACCCCAGAAGCAAATGTGAAGAAGATCAAGAGCGCAAATACCGACGCAGGGCGCGAGATTAAATTTGATGAGAAAGAGAAGCCAGGCATAAGTAATTTGCTTTCCATTCACTCTGCGCTTTCAGGAAAGAAAATTAGTGAGATAGAGAATGATTTTGCTGGCAAGGGTTACGGTGATTTCAAGGCTGAAGTTGCCGAAGTCGTTGTTGATCATCTACGGCCAATCCGTGATCGCGCTCTGGAGCTGTTGCAGGATGAAGCGCATTTGGTCCAAATTCTGCATGCAGGCGCCGATAAGGCGCGCACTGTCGCCAGCGCAACGGTGGCCCAGAGCTATAAAAATCTAGGCTTGGTGCTTTAATGAAATTGCGATCAAGTTTTTTGGTGGCAGCGCTTGTACTTTCAGCAGCGGTATTCAGCCCAACCCCAGCAAGCGCATCCACAAATGTTTGCATCGCATATGACACTGGCGGCTTGGGGGATCGATCATTTAACGATGCCACGCTAGCGGGAGTTAAAAAGGCACAGAATCAGATGACCTTCACCTTTGAAGGTGTTGTTACTGATGGCACAGCAGC
>CANHRF010000044.1 GCA_947463335.1 Actinomycetota bacterium | reverse complement strand
TGTGTTCGGCTTTTTAAACATAGTCACGAAGGTGACCCAGAAGCCCTGCAATTGCGCGAAGAAGCTCTTCGCGCCAGGTTGGTCTACCTTTTCATATGCAATGGCAGTGATATCTACATCTTTTGATTCGTGCGGTTGCAGTGAATTACTTTCGTTCTGTTCAGCCACGATCGCCTCCTTGGTTAGAAACGTTGATGGTTGTAATTTCTGATGGAAGAGATGGAACAGCGAAATCTGGCGCAGCCGCCTCCGGATGTTCGAAGGATTCGCGCTTCTTCTTGGAATTTTCAAATACGGTAGATGCGACAAGAACAAGTAGAACTACAACTCCAGCAAATCCGAATGTGACCACTTGTGATTGGCTGGTTGTAGAAATCAAGCGCAATGTCGCGACAACAAGAATCCAAACAAGTGAGACAGGAATCAAGACTTTCCAACCAAATTGCATGAACTGGTCATAGCGAAGACGAGGCAAGGTTCCACGTAGCCAGACGAATACAAAGAAGAAGAAGAGAACTTTTATAAAGAACCAGAAGAGCGTGAACCAGCCACCTAGCCATTGTTCGGTAAAGCCAAGTCCAGGGAAGGCGTGGTAACCACCAAGGAATAACGTGGTTGCAAGTGCTGAAACAGCGATGATATTTATATATTCAGCAAGGAAGAAGAGTGCGAATTTCAGCGATGAGTATTCGGTATGGAATCCACCGACGAGCTCGCCTTCAGCTTCAGCTAAATCAAATGGTGCGCGGTTTGTCTCACCGACCATTGAAATTGCATAGATAACAAATGATGGGAAGAGAACTAGTCCGTACCACCAAGTTTCTTGCTGTGCTTGCACGATACTTGAGGTCGACATTGATCCTGCGTAAATAAAGACAGATACTAAAGAAAGTCCCATTGCGATTTCATAAGAAATAACTTGGGCGCTGGAACGTAATCCACCAAGCAGTGGGTAGGTAGATCCAGATGACCAACCGGCCAAAACAATTCCGTACACACCGAAAGATGCAGTGGCTAATACATATAGAACACCAACTGGAATATCAGTTAACTGCATTACCGTTTCTTCACCGAAGAAGTTAACAGGACCAGTCATTGGCATAACGGCAAAGGCCATAAATGCAGCGGTGACGCTGATAACCGGTGCAATGACGAAAACAACTTTATCTGCCGCCGCCGGAATTAAATCTTCTTTAAGTGCGAGCTTTACGCCATCAGCGAGAGCTTGAATCAGACCAAATTTTCCAACACGGTTTGGTCCAACGCGCATCTGCATACGAGCCACAATGCGCCGCTCGCCCCAAACAGACATAATCGTCAAAACAACGCATACTGCGAAGACGATTACCGCTTTGATGGTGATGATCCAACCTGGATCATCTAATAATAGTTCTGCATTATTCATGCCTTCACCACCGTTACTACATCGCCGTGTACTGCATTTAATGAGATCAAGGTTTGCGTTCCAAATGAATTACGCGGTACCCAAACAGCATCATCGTGAATATCTTCAACAAGGGCAGGCAATGAAATCGCACCATAGTTATTGGATACGCGAAGAACGTCGCCATCCTTAACGCCCAAAGTCTCCGCGCGCTTTGGAGAGATAACTGCAACTGATTTACGTGCTGTGCCAGCTAAGTTCGCTTCTCCCTTTTGCATTGTGCCGAGATCTAGCAAACGACGCCAAGAAGTCAGCAGCGCTTCATTTCCAGAAATCTTCTTTGCTCCACTTGATTTAACTGGCGCTAACACTGAACCCGCACCATCCCACTTTCCAAGTGAGGCAATTTCGCGAGTTGCTTGAGTTACAGTGCCGAGCATTATCGATTCGCCCATTTGATCTGCAAGAGCAGAAAGAATACGAAGATCAGAACGATTTAGTGAATCTGAAACCGCGGTATCAAAGGCGCGTGGGCGACCTTCCCAGTTAAGGAATGAACCAGACTTTTCTGTAATCGCTGCAACTGGCAGAACAACATCTGCCAGTTCTGTAACAGCCGATGGCGCGATTTCCAATGAGACAACAAAAGATTTCTTTAGCGCAGCGAGAACTTCAGCGCTATCTGCCATATCAAGTGGATCTACGCCACCAACAACTACGGCATCGAGTTCAGAGCGATTCAGCGCTGAAACGATCTCTGTAACAGTGCGTCCGGTTGTTGCAGGAAGTGAAGGAACTCCCCAAAGAGTTGCGATATCTACACGTGCGGCAGCATCGCTGACCGGACGACCACCAGGAAGAAGTGCGCCTAGCGCTCCAGCTTCAAGAGCCCCGCGTTCTCCGGCGCGGCGTGGAATCCAAGCAATTTTCGCTGATGACTTATCGCTTAGCTGTGCAATTGCGGTTAATAAGCCAGCTGATTCAGATGCGCGCTCACCAACAAGAATCACGGATTTTGCAGTTAGCGAAAGGCTTTCTACAGCTGCAGCTTCTGCACCTGGTGCGACTTTAACGAAGTCAGCCTTTAACTTATCTACACCAATTGAAAGTTTCGTTGCGATTGCGCTGACCTTTAGCGCACGCTTACGAACTTGCTTGTTGATACGTAAGAAAACAATTGGTGACTCTTCTTCTGGTTCGAAACCAACAAGAACAACGTGATCTGCCACATCTATATCGCGGTAAGTTGTTTTCGATCCAACAACTTTTGCTGCAAGGAAATCACGCTCTTCGTCCGTTGTTACTCGCGCACGGAAATCAATATCGTTTGTGCCAAGTGCAATACGTGCAAACTTGCTGTAACCGTAAGCATCTTCTGTTGTCGCACGACCTCCGACAAGAACAGCTGCGCGCTTACCTTTTAGTCCAGCAGCTGCTGAAGCTAGCGCTTCTGGCCAAGATGCAGGTGCAAGTACTCCGTCAGCACCACGTACCAGTGGAGTTGTTAAACGATCAATCGCGGTTACATATTTAAATGCCCAGCGGCCCTTATCACAGTTCCATTCTTCATTTACTGCTGCATCATCTCCGGCGAGACGACGCAGCGTCTTGCCACGACGAACATCGGTGCGCATATCGCAACCTGATGCACAGTGCTCGCAAGCAGATGGAGTTGAAACTAAATCAAATGGACGTGCGCGGAAACGATAAGTCGCTCCAGTTAAAGCACCTACTGGACAGATCTGAACAGTGTTTCCGGAGAAATAAGATTCAAATGGTTGGTTCTCATAAATACCAACTTGTTGCAGCGCACCGCGCTCGTTAAGAGTGATAAATGGATCTCCTGCGATTTGATCAGAGAAACGTGTACAACGTGCGCAAAGTACACAACGCTCGCGATCCAGCAGGACTTGTGAAGAGATAGCAACTGGCTTCTCAAAGGTGCGCTTTACGCCTTCGAAACGAGTTTCTCCATTACCTGTGCTCATCGCCTGGTTTTGCAATGGGCACTCGCCACCTTTGTCGCAAACTGGGCAATCAAGTGGGTGGTTTACAAGTAGAAGTTCCATAACGCCGCGTTGTGCTTTTTCAGCAACCGCAGAAGTTAGCTGGGTCTTAACAATCATGTTCGGTTCTACCGGAATTGTGCAAGATGCCTGTGGCTTTGGAAAAGCGCGGCCATTGATTTCAATGTCAACTAGACATTGGCGACAAGCGCCAACTGGATCCAAAAGCGGGTGATCGCAGAAACGTGGAATCTGAATTCCAAGTTTTTCTGCGGCGCGAATTACTAAAGTTCCTTTTGGAACGCTAACTTCAAAGCCATCGATTACAACTGTGATGAGTTCTACCGCTTGTGTAGTTGGATTCTCTTGAGTCGTTGTCATTATGCGTTCGCTCCAGAAAACAGCGTGGATTTAACCGGATCGAATGGACAGCCACCATTTGTTAAGTGAGCAATATATTCATCGCGGAAATACTTGATTGAAGATGTAATTGGGCTGGTAGCGCCATCGCCAAGTGCGCAGAATGAGCGGCCCATGATGTTGTCGCAGAGATCGAGCAACTTAGCTAGATCAGCTTCGGTACCAACGCCATTTTCTAGGTCACGCAGAATTTGTACCAACCACCAAGTACCTTCACGGCAAGGGGTGCACTTTCCGCAAGATTCGTGCTTATAAAATTCGGTCCAACGCAAAACTGCGCGAACCACGCAAGTTGTCTCATCAAATATTTGCAGAGCTTTGGTTCCAAGCATCGAACCAGCTGCAGATACACCTTCGTAATCCAGAGGAACATCTAAATGTTGATCAGTAAATAGCGGCGTTGATGATCCACCTGGAGTCCAGAACTTCAATTTATGGCCAGCACGGATTCCGCCAGATAGTTCCAGAATCTCACGCAAGGTGATTCCGAGAGGAGCTTCAAATTGTCCTGGGTTCTTTACATGGCCAGATAGTGAATAAAGGGTTGTTCCCTTTGATTTCTCAGTGCCCATTGCTTGGTACCACTCAGCGCCATTTGCAATGATCGCAGGCACTGATGAAATTGATTCAACGTTATTTACAACAGTTGGTCTGGCATAAAGACCGGCGATCGCAGGAAATGGTGGACGCAAGCGTGGTTGTCCGCGGAATCCTTCAAGTGAATCCAATAACGCTGTTTCTTCACCACAGATATATGCGCCCGCACCAACGTGCAGAACAACATCAATACCTTTACCAAGGTGGCCGGCTTTGTAAGCATCTTCAATCGCTTGATTTAAACGACGCACCACGTGGGTTACTTCACCGCGGATATAAATAAAGGCGTGCTTCGCACGAATTGCGTGACAAGCAATAATGCATCCTTCGATTAATACGTGTGGGTTCGCCATCAAGAGCGGCGTATCTTTACAAGTACCTGGCTCTGATTCATCAGCGTTTACAACCAAGTAATGATCTTTTTCATCGCCTTGTGGAATAAATCCCCACTTCATTCCGGTTGGGAAACCTGCTCCCCCGCGACCACGCAGACCTGAATCTTTTACAAGTTGAATAACTGCATCTGGATCCATTGCAAGTGCTTTTGCAGATGCCTTGTATCCACCGTGACGGGTGTATGCCGCAATCGTGAATGAATCCTTCTCATCCCAATGTGCTGAAAGTACTGGAGCTAGTTTTGTCATTACTTGCCCTCTTTCGAAAGTTTTAGGCCAAGAAGAGTTGGTTCTCCAGCTTGCAATCCTTCATTAGCTTTTCCATCGTTAATTCCGGCAAGGACTGCAGATGCTTCTTTCCAAGTAACAAGTGAATTAGGTCCACGAGTTGGTGGCTTAGGTGTTCCCTTGCGCATTGAATCAACTAACTCTTTAGCAGATGAGACATCTTGGTTATCGTAAAATTCCCAGTTAGCCATTACGACTGGTGCGTAATCACAAGCAGCGTTGCATTCGATATGTTCTAGCGAAACTTTTCCATCCGCAGTCACGCCATCATTTTCAACGCCGAGGTGGTCTTTCAGCGCTGCAAATATCGCATCTCCACCCATTACTGCGCACAAGGTATTGGTGCAGACGCCAACGTGATATTCACCGACTGGCTTGCGCTTGTACTGGGTGTAGAAAGTTGCAACCGCAGAAACTTCAGCAGTTTCTAACTCAAGAAGCTTGGCAATTAATTCGATACCTTCATTTGTTACATAACCTGCAAGTGATTGCACGTAGTGAAGTAAAGGCATAATTGCAGAACGGCTACGTGGATAGCGCTTGATGATCGCATCCATAACCTGTAATTGATCTGGTGTGTAAGCCATTAGCGGTCAACGCCTCCCATCACAGGATCGATTGAAGCTACTGCGCCGATAATGTCTGCGACCATTGAGCCTTCACACATTGCAGAAGTTGATTGCAGGTTGTTGAAAGATGGTTCGCGGAAGTGAACGCGGTATGGACGAGTGCCGCCATCAGAGACAACGTGTGCACCTAGTTCACCACGTGGAGATTCAACCGCTGAATAAACTTGTCCGGCAGGAACGCGGAATCCTTCAGTGACTAACTTGAAGTGGTGGATTAAAGATTCCATTGATGTACCCATAATTTCGCGGATATGGTTGAGTGAATTACCCATTCCGTCAGCACCGATAGCAAGCTGTGCAGGCCAAGCGATTTTCTTATCAGCAACCATTACTGGCGCACCTTCAAGAGATTTCAATTTCTCAGCGCATTGTTCAATGATGCGAAGTGATTGTTCTAGTTCATTGATACGAATCAAGAAACGACCGTAAACATCGCAGGTGTCAGCGGTTACGACATCAAATTTGTAATTTTCATATCCTGAGTAAGGCTGGATCTTGCGCAGATCAAGTGGCAGACCAGTTGCACGGATGACTGGACCTGTGACTCCGAGAGTTGTTGCGCCAGCAAGATCTAAGTAACCAATTCCTTGGGTGCGCTTCATCCAGATGCTGTTACCGACTAGCAACTTCTCATTATCTTTAAAGCTATGGCGCAGGTCTTTTACTGTCGCCAAAATCTTGTCGACCGCACCGGCAGGAAGATCCTGGGCTACTCCACCTGGGCGGATATAGGCCATATTCATACGTAGGCCAGAGATAAATTCAAAGATATCTAAGACTTTTTCACGTTCGCGGAAGCAGAAGATCATTGGTGAAAGTGCACCGAGTTCAAGTGCACCTGTGCCGAGTGCCACCATATGTGAAGAAATTCGGTTGAACTCCATCATCATTACGCGGATGACATTTGCTTTCTCCGGAACATCATTTGTGATGCCGAGAAGTTTTTCAACGCCTAAGCAGTAAGCCGCTTCATTAAATAGCGGAGCTAAGTAATCCATACGGGTCACGAAAGTTGTGGCCTGAGTCCAGTTACGGAATTCAATGTTCTTTTCGATGCCGGTGTGCAGGTAACCAATTCCGCAACGAACTTCAGTAACAGTTTCGCCTTCAAGTTCTAGAACCAGACGAAGCACGCCGTGAGTTGATGGGTGCTGCGGCCCCATATTTACAACAACGCGTTCTTCTTTCGCTTGTCCGATTTCAGTGACAAGTGAATCCCAATCTCCGCCGGTTACTGAAAAGACAGTGCCTTCAGTGGTCTCACGTGATGATGCATATGGATCTGCATAAGTACTCACTTGTACGACCTCCGATCTGATGGAGGTGGCGTAACAGCGCCTTTATATTCCACGCCGATTCCGCCAAGTGCGTAATCCTTACGTTGTGGATGTCCTTGCCAATCATCTGGCATCAAAATTCTTGTTAAACCAGGATGTCCGTCAAAGATGATTCCGAACATGTCGTAAGTCTCGCGCTCATTCCAGTTTGATCCGCCCCAGACTTCAACAAGTGAAGGAATATGTGGATCTGTATCAGGCACTGAAACTTCAAGACGGATACGTTGATTATTGGTCACAGAAAGCAAGTGATAGACAGCGTGTAATTCGCGGTTCTTATCTTCTGGATAGTGAACCCCAGATACTCCCATTGACATTTCAAATTTCAATTTATCGCGCAGAATCAGCGCAACTTCAACTAAACGTTCGCGCTTAATGTGAAGCGTTAGCTCACCGCGGTCTACAACAACTCTTTCAATAGCATCAGCAAAATCAGGATATGCGCGCTCTAGATCATCGGCTACTTGGTCAAAATAACCACCAAATGGGCGCTGTGCGGAGCCGGCATTAGCTTGGCTGCGAACCAATCCGCCGTAACCTGAGGTATCTCCGGTTCCGTGCGCGCCAAACATACCTTGCTGATTTTCAGTCATTTAAGCCAACAACCCCTTTAACTGGTGGGTTGGAAGAGCGGCCATTGCTGCAGCTTCAACTTCTTTAATAACTTTTTCGCGGTTAGGTCCGAGTTTTTCATCGTAGATCTGATCGTGCAATTTAAGAATTGCATCCATCAACATTTCAGGACGTGGTGGACAACCTGGAAGATAAATATCAACTGGCACAACGTGATCAACGCCTTGCACGATCGCGTAGTTATTAAACATTCCACCTGATGATGCACAAGCACCCATTGCAATAACCCACTTTGGAGCTGCCATTTGATCATAAATCTGGCGAAGTACTGGGGCCATCTTGTTTGAAACGCGACCGGCGACGATCATTAAATCTGC
>CANHRF010000043.1 GCA_947463335.1 Actinomycetota bacterium | reverse complement strand
TTCCCATCCACTCCCAGCCGTAACCCGCAGGCTGTGCCAGTGTGCGCATTGATTCGAAGCCGTGGTCTCCGATTGAGATCGCTTCGATCTGAGTTTGGATTCGTACACGTTGTTGTGTGGTGCTGGTGCCGTAAGAATCGGCGTAATGCTTCTGCTCCTTTACAAACATTGTGTTGGCAGATGTGTGATTGACGCCAGAACTCTTCAGCAAGCGGTTACTTAAATCTGCGAGACGATCTTTCTTCTCAGAGTCAGAGACTGAAAATGGATCGATTTCATAATCTGAAACCCAAGTTTGGCTGGCATAAACCGGTTCAGTTACTAGTGAGACAAGCTCAGTAGAAAGTGGCTTTGACGTCTTTGCCATAGCAACTGCGGTTAACGCCAGTTTCTTGGCTACATCTACGGAAATTTCTGGTGAGGATGCAAAGCCCCAAGCTCCATTTACGATGACGCGCACACCAACGCCGGCAATGGTCTCGTCGCTCTGAGTTTCAGGGCGAGCATCGCGAAGAGAGAGCAGTCCGCTGCGAGTGCGTTCGATGCGCACATCTACGTGGGAAGCGCCTGCATCTTTCGCGGTACTGATAGCGGCATCACTTACTGCGGCTAATGGGAGGGCTAAAAAATCTGCATCTACGTTTTTATTCACCCCCGCACCTTATTTCAAAAATTGCATAAGGGGAAGCGGGTGATCCTTAAGGTGAAAAGCAGGGTTATTTTTGAATCAGATTGCGCTTTCGTTGCGAGAATCCTTTTCAATATTAAGGAAGAAAGTTATAGATGCAATTGATATTGCACAGGCTATTGCCCCACCCACATACATCGGAAGTCGCAGGCTGAAATTCGCTAAAACTCCACCTAAGAGTGAACCAATTGGCATTGCTCCCCAAACCAAAGTTCTGCGGGTTCCGTGAATACGACCGTAAAGTTCAATAGGAATTACAGTTTGATAAGTAGCCATCAGCAAGATATTCCATTGCGAGATCACAAATCCGCCAAAGGTGGCAAGTGCGACAAAGATATAAATATTCGGAGCAAAACCTTGAAAGAGAAGTACCGCAGAACTTATGACAATTGCAAAAGTCATTACTTGACTGCGTCCAAATTTGGTCGACATTCTTGAGGCAATTAAGGATCCGGCTACCGCACCGACCCCTTGAATTGCCATGATTACGCCAAAGTATTTTTCAGATAAACCCAGGTCTTTAATAATGAATAAAACCATCGTCGCTGTTCCCATTGAGTAACAGAGACCAATGGTCGCCGTCGTGACCACCAAACGCCGCAGCACTTTTTGGTTAAAGAGATAAGAAATTCCAAACTTCATATCTTCCACAAAGCGCTTAGGAGTCTTATCTGCCTCATCGACTCGTATATCTTGCAGATACTTAACTGGAATAGAGAGCGCGAAGAGCGCTGAAATAGCAAAGCCGAGGCTATTTATAAAAAATGGCAGGTAGATGGCTAAGGCATATATGAAGCCGCTAATTGGTGCGCCGATAAAACCTTGGATTACAGTCTCAGAAATTTGAAGACGAGAATTACCTTTTTCAAAATCTTTTTTATCCAGAATTTGAGGAATCAAAGATTGCGCTGTTGTATCGGCAGCAACCTCACACGCTCCGATCACAAAGGCAGCGGCAAGTAGCCAGAAAATGGTGACGTGATCTGTTGCAATAAGTAAAGCCAAGATTCCGACAACAGCGCTTCTAGTTGCATTAGCTCCAGCCAAAATGAAGCGTCGGTCAACACGATCAACTACTGCACCGATTGGAATTGCAAAGAGGAGCCAAGGCAACATAACCATCGCACCGATTAGAGAGATTAATACGGGGCTATCGGTCAAGGAAATGGCGAGCAAGGGAACCGCTGCCAGCATCACGCCATCAGCAAGATTTGAAATTATGCTCGATGCCCACATTCGATTAAATGCCGGATTCATATGCCGAACCATACTGTCTTAAATAACTCATTCCTAACATCGACAAATCTTCGTAGTCTTGATAAGAATCTCCAATGACAATTGCATTAGACCGACTCTTGGCTCATATGGCGTGGGCAAATCAAAAGACGATTTCACATTTGCAATCTCTTCCAGAAGATTCGCTAAAGGCATTTGCCACAAATCCCGAATGGCACGCAGCTGAAATCATTTATCACATCATTGATGCAGCCGATCATTATGCCTATCGGATTAGCGGTATACCTGCTCTAACTCAGCCAGGCGAACCGTGCATCGATGAAGTAAAAGCAATTGCAGATCTGGCTCGCCTGAAGGATCAAGCAGCTATTGTTGATAAAGCTTTGCTCGATTGCGTGAAGTTAGATGATATTCAGCTCGAATTTGTTAACAATGAGGATCAGTCTGTGAAGAGGTGGCGCTCAACCATCCTGTCACAGGCGATCCATCACGCAACTGAACACCGGGCACAACTTGCCTCTGCGCTGGAAGCTAAGGGCTTTGAACCAGTAAATCTCGATGATTTGGACCTATGGTCATATGAAATAGAAACTGAGCATCGCTAGTTTTCGTTTTTATCTATAAGTAAATAGATTCTCCATTGAGGGTAAATCATCAAGCGGCTAGAATAAAGTCATGGTCAGCGCCGATGCGAAATTCTTGACAGGTAAAAAGGTTCTTATCACCGGCGCAGGCAGTGGAATTGGCAAGTCTTGCGTGATTGCTTTTCTAGAGGCAGGCGCAGAAGTTTTAGCGGTAGATTCAAATGCACAATCTCTCTCAGAACTTGAGTCGCAATTTAAAGTCAAAACATTGGTTGCAGATTTGAGCCAGCCTGATAAGTACTTCCCTAGCCCGCTAGAAATCGATATTTTGATTAACAATGCTGGAGTTCAGCACGTTGCGCCGATCGAAGAATTTCCTATTGAACAAGCGGATCAAATGTTTTCACTCATGTTGCGCACACCTTTCTTTTTAACTCAAAAGGTGTTTCCGCATATGTACTCTAAAAAATGGGGGAGGATCATTGGAATTTCTAGTATTCATGGTCACGTGGCTTCCCCAAATAAGTCGGTATATGTAACTGCCAAGCACGGTCTGGAAGGTTTAACTAAAGCCATCGCGCTAGAAGGCGGTCCACACGGAGTTACCGCAAACACGATTGCTCCGTCATACGCTCGCACCGCCTTGGTGGAAAAGCAGATTAAATCTCAAGCTGAAATCAATAAGCTCTCCGAAACTGAAGTAGTCCAAGAAGTTATGTTGCAACCTGCTGCGATAAAGCGGTTGATTGAACCGGAAGAGATTGCCCAGTTAGCGCTCTATTTATGCGGTCCGTACTCAGATTCAATTACCGGATCTTCCTTCGGAATCGATAATGGTTGGACTGCCCGCTAAAAAGATATAAAGGAGCGACGCTTATTTAAGTAGCCAAACTCCTTGGGTAGCTTTCTTAGAACTGATTTTGATTTTAGCGCCCTTAGCTGCTTCTCCATAAAGAGTTTCCGCAACTGAATAGCCGTACTGCGATAAATCAATCTCGGCTTTAGCCGCAGATCTTGAGATGAAAACCAAGATTGCTTCTTTCTCGGATTCTCTGAGATAAGCGAGATAATCCTTTTCAACGGCAACCCAGCGAAGCCCACCGTTAATCAATGCATGACTCTCTTTACGCAGATTTACCAATTTCTTAACGGAATCGAGAAAACCAAGATCCCAACCGCTTCGATCTTCCCAATTGATTGTTCTGCGCGAATCTTCGCCCCACGAACCTTCCAGACCAATCTCATCGCCGGCAAAGATTGATGGAACTCCAGGGTAAGTGAGCAACATCGTCATTGCAGCTTCGTGGGCGCTGCGATCGCCAAGAACAACTGTGCGAAAACGCGCAGTGTCATGCGAATCGAGAATAAGCATGCTCGCGGTCAATGATCGCCAAGGAATAGATGCATTAAACTCCTGCATAGATGCCACAAATTGTTTGCCATCGATCTTCGGCATTGCAAATGGCAAGCCTTGGAAACCACCAGTGATTTCTGGATTTCGATTCATCCAGTTCCAAAATGGGCGCAGGAATCCTTGATAATTCATAGCTCCCTGCCAACCGAGTCCATTTAAATCTGAGGCAACAAAGTCACCATTTTCCGCAACCAACCAAGAATCTGGATCGACTTCCTGCATAGCTTTGCGGATACCTTGCATAACTTCGACGTGGTGATTTTCTGCGCCTTGCACACCAGTCATATTGCCAACATCGATGCGCCATCCAGCCATACCAAATGCGGGTGATATCCATTTCTTTACAATCGAATTCTTTCCTTCGTACACCGCATTTCGTAGCGCCTGAGATGAGTAATTCAATTTCGGAAGTGATTCCAGGCCAAACCAGCCGACGTATCCCCATTTAATTGATTTATCCCAGTAAAAGAATGAGCGCTCCTTTGCAGACTTACTCTTCTTCGCTTTGATTATCCACTGGTGCCCAACGCCGCAATGATTAGAAGTCAGATCGCCCAGGATACGAATCTTCTTCTTTTTGGCGCTTTGAATTAGTGATTTAAATGCTTTATCCCCACCAAGAATCGGATCGACTTGGTCAAAAGTTGTCGCGTCATATCTGTGATTAGAACGAGAAGGAAAAATAGGCGTTAAGTAAATTCCATTTATGCCTAAATCGGTCAAGTAATCCAATTTCTCCTCAACGCCATATAGATCGCCGCCGTAGAGCTCTTGACCGGTGTACTTACTCCTGCCACGTGGCAGTTCATTCCAATCGCGAGGATAAGCCCAATCCGGGTTGATATTTACTTTCCCTGATTTTGCAAAGCGATCAGGAAAGATTTGATAAAAGACTGACTTACTTATCCAAGTCGGATTAGCAGGTGTTGCAACTATCTGGAAATCGTTGTTGCTGTGCACATCGTGGTCAGAAAGCCCTCTTGCATTTAACCATTCATATTTGCCATTTCCAACGAAGACAAATCTATATATTGTATGCACATTGGTAACCGGAACCTTAACTTCGAACCAACTCTCGGTCTTTGAAGAACTCTTCTCTTCAAGTTTGTAAGTTCGCGGTTCAGCATCCTCATAAATTCGAATATAAGCGTCTGAAAAGGTGTAACTCTTTGGCACTCTAACTTTCAACGTGACTTTATCCCCGATTTTTGGGGCGCTATTACTTACATAGAGATCGCTGCCATCGTGATGGGGAGTAAGGCTAAATCCAGTTTTCTCTCTCATATTTAACCTCTCGCATTCTCAATGGTCCGCCATCTCTCTAAGTGACCAGCCATTAATCTACCTCCAGTTCATTTGATTTGAAAGAAAGTAACTCCGAGTAGTTTAAAATTGTGAGATTGTAGAGGCATTGAAATGGTGAGCTGGTAACTCGATTTACACATTTCGATTGGAACTGGTGACAAATACCCCGGGAGTGTTCTCGGGGTATTTGCTTTTCTGCGGTTGTCCACAACACCGATAATTCTTTCATCTTGCTCTAGCGCCACACCACAGTATTCGCACCCGGACTGGTGTGGCGTAACGGCAGCGCATCAACTCTTACCAAGTTGCAGGTGCGGGTTCAATTCCCGTCACCAGTTCCGTCCTTACATTATGATTTGCAAATGAAGTTTCTTATTTCAGCGATAGATACGGTTAACAACTTGGGGCGGCTTTTAGATTATTGATGTTGTGGACGAAGACATTGCGAAGACTTTGGCTTTCGCTGCATCGAAGGCATGCAATCGGAAAGTCGAGTTGCGACCTTTCCACTAATTGAATTCAGTTCTGAGGACTTAACTGACATTCTTAGAAATTCACCTTCAAGTTCACCCTGAATATCACCCTTCACGAGGGTGCCTTAGCGACGCTTATCACCCACACTTTGAAGGGTGAATCACCTGTATCGCACCCGCGTTGTATTCACACTCTTAGGCGCAATCTTTTTTGCATTGATTCCAGTTCCAGCTCAAGCCGCTGTGCCGACCGTACCTCGAGATGTAGTGGGAATTGCAGGCAACGGTTTCGCAAAGATAACGTTTAAAGCCCCAGCAACAACTGGCGGAACGATCACAAACTATAAGTTTTCTGTGGATTCTGGAACTTCTTACACAACAATTTCACCAGGCCTTGGCTCGTCGGCATCAGATATCTGGGGCAGTAATTACACCGCCAGTCTTTCCACTGTTAGTACTAGCTCTCTATACATTTTTGGATTAACACCAGGGACAACTTATAACATTAATTTGATCGCAGTTAACGCTGATGGAGATTCTCCAGTTTCCGCAACGGTTGCAGTTACTCCAACTGCAGGCGTTCCATCTCCGCCAGGTTTTATGTCCAAGCTTTCTACTCTTAGCGGTTTTCCCTTCACTCCGCCAAACGTGCGTGACAATTTGATAGCAAGGTATCAATCAGGAAGTTTGATTATGGATTTTGTTGAACCTCCCAATGGTGGTTCACCAATTGATTATTATCAGTATTCAATTTCCTTGAGCGATACCCTGACAGAGGGTCAAGTTGTCTGGCAAGACTTCGCTTCGCCTTCAGCGACACTTCCACTAGTTATACCTTTATCAGATCTGAATTACACATCGGGCTACTATCTTTATTTAAGATCTCATAACGCAAATGGGTTTAGTGCTTACAGTCGAAACTACACAGACTTCACCGGCGGTGGAAATTCGCATTCTGTAGGAATTATGAGACCCGGCCTCCCATCCAGACCATCATCGCCGGTGGTAACAAGGAGTGGGACTAATGCAATTGTTTCATTTACTCCAGGATCTGATGGCGGTTTTGCAATTACGGACTATTTATATTCAACTGATAACGTTAATTACACATCCGCCGGCACTGCATCTTCTCCAATAACCGTGCCCGGAGCAGCCACAAGCTCGCCGGTAACTATCTATATCAAAGCGGTAAATTCCATTGGAACAAGCACACAAGCTCGCACAATTACGACCGGGCCGCTTACCGCAAACCAAAGCATTGCATCGAGGAGTCTTGCTGTATCCGCGGCGGCGTCATCATTCACACCGGTAACTGCGATATATGGATCAACACCATATGCATATGCAATTTCACCTTCACTCCCTTCAGGTTTATCAATGAGTAGTTCCACAGGTGCAATTACAGGCACACCGACTGCCACGAGTTCTGCAACTACATATACAGTCACAGTAACTGATGCAACATCTGCAACGGCTTCAAATACATTTTCTCTCACAGTTGCTTCAGTACTTTCAACATCTCTTGCAATCCCGGCTGAGACTCTTACCGCAGGTGCTGCAGCAATTAGCTTTACTCCGGTTCCCGCATCCGGTGGTACATCACCCATTACCTATGCGATCTCGCCATCGCTTCCAAGTGGTCTATCTATGAGTACATCAACGGGTGCGATAACAGGTACTCCTGCATCAACTGCATCTGCCACTAATTACACGGTCACCGCAACAGATGCGACTTCTGCAACTAGCGCCAAAACTTTTGCGCTAACGATTGTGACTGCGCTTTCTACAACTCTTGTTAAGGCGGTAGAGACGATTACCGCATCGGCTGCGGCAAGCTTTACACCGGTAACCGCATCTGGGGGCGAGCCAGCAAGAACATTCTCAATTTCGCCGACGCTACCGTCTGGCCTTGCAATCGACACTTCCACTGGCGCGATTACCGGCACCGCATCCGCTGGCGCGCCATCAACTAACTACACGGTGACAGTAACGGATTCGAATAGCGCAACTAGCTCAAAGACTTTTGCACTCGTCATAAATGGGCCACTAACTGCAACTCAGGCAATTGCCTCCACAACCCTTACCAACGGAACTTCCGCGACCTCTTTCACGCCAGTGACTGGATCAGGTGGCACTTCACCACTTAGTTACGCGGTTTCACCGGGTCTGCCGTCAGGGTTATCGATGAGCAGTTCTACTGGAGCAATCACAGGTACACCAACGACATCGAGTTCTGCAACCACTTATACCGTTACGGTTACTGATTCGGCTTCCGTCACGGCAACAAATACTTTCTCATTAGCCGTCTCTGCCGCTCTTACAACGACTCTTGCTCGTGCATCAGAAACCCTGACCGCAGCGGTTGCAGCGACATCA
>CANHRF010000042.1 GCA_947463335.1 Actinomycetota bacterium | reverse complement strand
TCTGGAAAGACAATGATCTGTCGCTCAATTATCGGAACGCTGCAACGTCGTGGCGCATCTGTAATCGGTGGCGAAGTTCTCTTTGAAGGACTTGATCTAAGAACTATAAACGAAGCTAAATGGAAGACGCTTCGCGGAAAAGTTATTGGCTATGTTCCACAGAGCGCATTGGCCGGTCCAAACCCAGTCTTGACGATCGAGAAGCAGCTAGCCGAAGCGCTCTCACAAGTTGAAGGCACTGGTTCGATGAAGAATCGATCTAAAGAACTTCTTGATCTTGTAAAGATTCGCCGGGTAGATACCGTTATGAAGCAGTATCCATATCAACTCTCTGGCGGAATGAGACAGCGCGTAATGATCGCGTGTGCACTTGCTAGCAAGCCAAAGTTGCTCATCGCTGATGAGCCAACTACGGGTCTTGATGTGACAGTGCAATCCCAGATAATGGAACTTCTCCGTGAGATTCGCCGCGATCTTGGAACTGCGATCATCTTGATCTCACACGATCTAGCGTTGGTTGATGAAGTTTGCGACAAGATCGTTGTGATGCACGCTGGCGCAACGGTTGAAGTTGGTCCAACTTCGAGCATGTCTCAGCCGCGCCATCCTTACACGGTCGCGCTTAACTCATCACGCATCGATGTGGCAAAGCCTGGGGGAGAACTCCTAACTATCAAGGGAAATCCACCATCAGTTGGTCAATGGAATCCGGGATGTCGCTTTGCCGAGCGTTGTGACTATGTTCAACAAGATTGCCTGGTAGGCGATCACCCAGCGTTATCTGGTAAAAAAGGCGATCACCAGAGCGCATGCCTTCACGCCGACAAGATTGGAAAAATCTGATGAGTAAGCGCGATGTATTGATGGAAGTAGAAAATGTCAGCGTCACCTTCGGTTCCGGTGCAACCGCTGTCGAAGCGGTAAAGAACTGCTCTTTAACCTTGCACGAAGGCGAACCAATCGGCATCGTGGGCGAATCCGGCTCTGGAAAATCCACACTGGCCCGAGTTATGGCTGGCTTGCAACCACCATCAGCTGGTCAAATTCGCTTCCGCGGCGACAATGTATTTAAGGGAAACAAGTCATTCCAAAGTGGAAATCGAAACCAAGTGCAGATGGTCTTTCAAGATCCTTATGGCAGCTTAAACCCACAACTCAATGGGCTTTCAGCGGTTGCAGAAGCGGTGCGCATTCATTCCAAAGTTGGAAAAGATGAGGCAGAGCAGAAGGCTTTAGAACTTCTAGAGCGAATGGGCATCGGAAAGCTCGATGCGCTGAAGCGTCCACGTCAATTATCTGGTGGTCAACGTCAGCGAGTAAGCGTGGCGCGCGCTCTATCTGCCAGCCCAACAGTCTTACTTGCTGATGAACCAACATCAGCGATTGACCAGAGCGCACAAGCTCAACTGCTAAAGCTATTTTTAGGACTGCTTAATGATGGCTTATCAATTGTCTTGGTCTCACACGACCTTGGCGTTATTCGCTACTTAACTAAGCGCGTCTATGTAATGAAAGATGGCGTCTTTGTTGAATCAGGCGATACCGAAACTGTCTTTAACGATCCGCAAGAGGATTACACCAAAATGCTCCTTGCATCGATCCCAGGCGAACTAGGAAAAGCTGCAAGAGCTAAGTTAAAGAAATAGTTTAAATAGTTTTTACTTAGATTCTTACATCAATGGTGGTTCCACCATCGACGATAAGAGTTTGCCCAGTAATAAATGATGCTTCAGCAGAGGCGAGGAAATAAACTGCTGCTGCTTGTTCACTCATCTTTCCAAGGCGTCTAAGTGGGATCGCCGCTAGTAACTTTTCTGGACTAGTGAGTCCTCTATCTTGAAGATCCTGCCACCAACGACTTTCAGTAAAGCCTGGCGCGACGGCATTAATTCTTATTCCATCACTAGCCCATTCGACTGCAAGTGTTCTAGTCAGCGCCTCAATGCCCGCTTTAGAGACGCTATAGGAAGTGCGCTTTGGCAGACCGACGTGCGCGGCGATAGATGAGATCGACACGATCGCTCCGGCAGGGGATTTCTTAAGGTGCGGATAGGCGATCTGTGATGCTTTAAATGCACCATCTAAGTGCACAGAAGTGATCTGATCCCAATCGCTATCGGTGTAGGTATCGGTTGCGCCTTGGCGAAAATTCCCAGCGTTATTTACGAGGACATCAAGGCGACCGAATTCAGCGATGATCTTTGCAACGCCTTCCTCGATATCTTGGCGCGAAGTCACATCCATCTTCAATCCGATACTGCGATCGCCCTTGCTATCTAACTCTTTGAGTGCGGTTTGAATATCGCTCTCATCAAGGTCAGCTACGGCAACGGTGTAGCCATTGGCAAAGAACTTTTGCGCAGTCGCAAAACCAATGCCGTGGGCGCTACCGGTAATGAGTACTACGGGGGCTTTACTACTCATTTAACTTCCTCACGCAATGCTTTGTCTGATTGATGTGCTTGGTTAGATTGATGTTATTTGGCTAGTCCAACGCGGTGGTCCGGCTAGCGCATCTGATAGATCCGGTAGATCAGGTACTGCCAATCTAAATCCTTTGCCATCGTGCGTATGGCCAGATTCACGACGATCTACAATCATTTCAGCTAGTGGATCAACGCTGGCACCTGGTGCGGAGTATTCGACTGAGAAGGTTGGCGAATCAATGATGGAAGCAACCTGGTGATGGATTGCATCAAAAACATGCCAAGAAATCTCTAGCTTGCTCTTGGCCATGTACTCATTTAGCAAGACCATCCGAGATAAGCCGCCTTGGCAGGTTGTATCAATTCGCAACATATCAAGTGCACCAGTTTCAATAAATGCTTGTGGGTGATAGAGATGAGTCTCGTCATCACCACTTGAAAGTGGAACATCAAGTAGGCGACGGAATTCAACTAACTCCGCGATGCTTCCTGGGATAAATGGATCTTCAACCCAAGCAAGATCTAAGCCCTTAACAACTTCATAAGCCTCTTTTGCCGTGCGACAAGACCAAGCGAGATCAGTCGAGACGGGGCAGAGTCCAGTTGCCAGCGCAGCTTCAAGCCGTTCGCGAGTCATTTTTGGATTAGCGCCGACAGGTAACTTCACGCCAACAGCGCCAGCGGCAACTGCAGCTTCAACTTCCCACGCAATATCTTCAGGTCCGCGCGATGGTGGATAGCCGACAACTGCCCACTTTGGATGTTCTTTATCTTTCTTTCCAAAACTTTCTACGACAGTTACGCCTTTATGGCGCGCAACCGCATCGTGCGCGGCTAGGTCAACAAGAGAGAGTCCACGAAGTGATGCACCGGATGAGAGTGGTGCACTCATCCGTCGCATAATGGCATCGAAGGTATTGATTGGATCGCCATCAAAGATCTCTTTATATGGCTCTGCAATCAGCGTATTTACAATGTCAGCAACGGGTAAGCCGCGATCAAGTCCGAAAGCTTGTCCCTTGCTTCCATCTGCAAGTTCCACAGTGACAACAGTAAATCCGCGAGAACGGATTACATATTGGCCGAGAATAACTGGTTCTGGAAGATTTAGAGTAATTCGGCGAGCCGAGACGCTCTTAACCTTTGGGATTGCGCCTTTTCCAAGCGCGAGTGCGTCAATCACGATTCCACGGAATTCTGCGAGGAGTAAATCCGCCATCAATTGTTAGCATTTCACCAGTTATATAACTAGCATCGTTAGATAACAAGAATTTAACACCGGCGGCAATTTCTTCAGCCTCACCAAAGCGCTCCATTGCGTGCATTTCTCTAATTGATGGATCAACTCTGCCTGACCTTAGGCCTTCTTCCAACAGCGGGGTATTGATATAGCCCGGTACGACAGCATTTACGCGGATACCGAACTCAGCCCATTCCACCGCAAGAGTGCGAGTGATCGAATCGATTCCAGCCTTAGCCGCAGCGTAAGAAACGCGACGTGGCCAGCCAAAGATATGCGAAACGGATGAGAAGTTAACGATTGCGCCAGGGCGACCGCTCTTTATCCAGAAACGTCCAGCAGCTTGGTTTGCGAAGAAGGTGCCATCTAGATGGCAAGAGATCATCGCTCTCCATTCTTCTGGAGTTGTTTCAATACTTGATTTATTTGTGGCATATCCCGCGGCTGCAATTAAAGCCGAGAATCCACCGCGCCAATCAAGGGCACCTTTAAATGAATCTTGAACATTTTGGTAATCGGTGACATCTGTCTTGAAGAACTTAACGCGATCTTTGCCGAACTCTTTCTCTAACTCTTCAATGCGTCCCTCTTTCATATCTAGCAGGGCTGCATGTAGATCTGGCCAATCGCGCATTGCGCGTTGCGCACAGGAGAAACCGAGGCCGCTAGTGCCACCGGTTACTACAACTGTGTCGTGTTCTATATCTCTGCGATTCATTTCTCTCCGATTTCTAAATCTAGGTTGTAGGAATTGATGGGCTGAAAAACTAGTCTTGTAAGTACAGAGTCATTTCTACTTCGATGCAGAGCTCAGGGAGCATTAAGCGACTAATTTCAACGAAAGATGAAGTTGGAAGAATTTTTGCAAAAAATTCGCCGTGTGCTTTGGCAACTCCCTGCCAATCATCAATGTTGGTCATATACACACGAGTGCGAATAACATCGTTATAAGTTGCACCTAACTCGTGCACAGCTCTTTCAATCTCTTCGAAAATATATTTTGTTTGGCCGTATGCGTCATTTGGGAACATAACTTTGCCATCTCGCGTGGTGGAACTTGTTCCAGCAACTTCGATGAGATTTCCAATTCTTACCGCTCTGGAATAACCAACAATCGGTGCCCAAGGGCGATTTCCATCGACGCGCCTGACTTCTCCCATAACAAACTCCCATTCAGAAATTTGAGCCTTTGAGGCTCAAATATGGCGAAAATGACTGATATCTCAGCCTAACAGTTGTGCAATTTGAGGTCAATGAATTTCATAAACGGAGTTTAAGGTGATGAAAATTATTTAAAAAAGCATTTTAATTTGCTTGAAAAATCACTAACCTTTAGCCATGTCACTCACTGCCAATTGCACCTTTGATCTCGACACTTCAAGTGATTTTGTAGGAAAGCGCAGCGGCTACATCAAGATTGGTGACTCCACCAACAATAGTGGCTGGGCACATCACTGCGTACCCATTACTTCAGTTAAAAACGGTAGCGGGCCGCGGGTATTGGTACTTGCCGGAAACCACGGCGATGAGTACGAAGGACAGATTGCCGCCTTAGATCTTGCACGTCGCTTAGAAGTTGCAGATGTAAAAGGTGAAGTTTTAATAATTCCGGTGTTATCTGGTCTGGCATCTTCAGCTGGCACTCGGCTTTGGCCAAATGGTCAGAACTTCAACCGGGTATTTCCTGGAAAAGTAGATGGAACAATCGCAGAAAAACTCGCGTTTTTTCTTTCAAATGATCTATTTCCCACCTGTGATTCAGTCATTGATATGCACAGCGGTGGACGAAGCATGCACTTCATTCCAAGTATCACGATGGTCTGGGTTTCAAATTTAGAGCTGCGCACAGAGATGCTCCGACAGGCGCTTATGTGTAAGAGCGAATTCACTCTGCTTGGCGGAGAACAGCCATCTACCAACCCAGACTCGCTGCTCCCAGGCGATGTAGTCCGACAGGGTAAAGCAGTCGCAACGGGCGAATTTGGCGGTTCTGGAGTCACCACAGCGCAATCCATGGCGGTAATTAGTAGCGGCCTGGAAAACTACCTGCGCGGTATGGGTGTTTATGTAGGAGCAGATGTCGCCTCAACTGTTTACGCAGATTCGATAGATAAAGCTGGAAAAATCATTGATTCTCGCGATTATTCAATTTCATTTGCAAGCGCCTCCGTGGATGGGATTTATGAGAATCGAGTTGATCTACATCAGCAAGTCAAAGCCGGAGATCTCGTCGGTTTAATTCACGACTTTAAGAACGCCGATAATAAAGTCGTAGAAGTGCGAGCAAGCCGCAGCGGAACAGTGGCACTTGTTCGAGGATATTCACCGGTAACAACTGGAGATGTGGTTTGCCAAATCGGCGAACTCTTCCCAGATCTAGAATCCTTCGAAAAGTCGTTAACAGAAAAGAGCGCGCGATGAGCGGAACAGTTTCATCCTCAATCGACTTCGATAAGCGCGGCAAGGAATCTGGATACCTGCGCGCAGGAGATTCCACAAATACCAGCGGTTGGGCGATCTTCAATTTACCAATTCATTCCATTAATTCAGGACCAGGACCAAAGGTCTTAATCATTGGCGGAAATCACGGCGATGAATATGAAGGTCAATTTGCGATCGCTAATTTAATGCGTGAACTTAACGTTGGAGACATTGCAGGAGAGTTGATTGCGATTCCATCTGTTTCATATCCCGCAAGTTTTGCCAGCACTCGGCTCTGGGCAGATAACACCAATTTCAATCGCATCTTTCCGGGCGATGAAAATGGGCGGATTCCAGAGAAAATTGCCCACTATTTGGCGACAGAACTGATTCCTCGCGTTGATGTTGTGATCGATATCCATAGCGGCGGAAGAGGACATCACTTCCTCGAGAGCGCTACTGCGACTTGGAGCACTGATAAGAAATATCGAAGCGATTTGATGAAGAACTTAAATGGATGGAATACCCGTTACTCATTAATCTTCCCAGCTCACCCAGGAACCAATGAGCAATCACTACTACCTGGCTATGTAGCAAGTCTCGGTAAGTCACTATTCACCGGAGAATTTGGTGGATCGGGGGTAACTACCGCATCCAGCAATCGGATCACTCGTGCCGCTTTAATCTCTGCGCTAAAGAGCGTTGGATTATTAAAGCCAGATTTCTTAAGCGAAAGTTATGATCACCAATTAAAGATCGAAAATCGTGAGTTTATAGATATGCGTGGCAGCGCTACCTATCACTGGGCTGAAGAAGAAGGTATTTACCAGAATAAGAAGAGACTTGGAGAGCGGGTAGAAAAGGGCGAAGTAATTGGAGCGATTCACTTCCCAGATTCTGCAGACCGGAAACCACACTTGGTTCACGCCGGGCGCTCCGGAACGATTGGTGTAATTCGTGGTTATCCACGCGTTAAGCGTGGAGATTGCCTGATGTTAATCGGCGACAGTTACAGCGATCTCAGCCAACTGCCTGAATAAGAGATTTAAGTCGCGCAATCGCGCTCTCTGAACCATCAATAATCTGGCTAGCGATCTCGGTCAGCTCATCGCTTTGACTGTAAAGAGTTGACCATTTCCGCTTCACACGTGGCAAATCGATAGCTTCTATCCCGATTCGGTCTTGGATTCCAAAGTTAAAGGAAATTTCGCTATCCGTTAGTTTAATTTTCGCTGATGAAGTTGTTGCTTCGCTTTTCTGAATTTTTACTTCGGCGTTAAGTGCCGCGGTTCTAGAATCAAATGGATCGCCATTTGCAATCGTGTTAGAAATTGCTGCTGCGAGATCCCACCAGGGACCCTTTTCGCTAGATCCGATAAGCGTAAAGAGCGGCTCGTGTAGCTGTAATTCAATTGATTTCACCGAACCTGGATCAAGGGGGAGATAAGCCTCAAGTTTCTCAAGTGCGTTATGTGAGAAACCGCTGTAAGGAAAGTAGCGAATTGAAATCTGATGCAGCGCATCTTTTGGATTTGTATTTGGAATTTCATCAACCACACCAAAACGTTCACTTAACCCACCTGGTCCATCAACAATATATAACGGTGCCGGTGATGACTCTGCCGCTTCCAGCGTTGCGATTGAACCCATTAGCGCTGCGTGGATGCGAGTAAAGCGGGTAGCGCCGTTCTGTGAACGAGGAGCGCTAGCTGCGCCTCCAATTGCTGCTGATGCAAAGTGAAGCGCTTGAGCTTTCTGTTCAGCACTTAAGTCGAGCAAGATTGAAGTTGCAAGAGTTGCACCAAAAATTCCGGAAGTTGCACTTGCGTGCCAGTTGCGAGAATGTGATGGCTGCAGGATTTGCACAAAGAGGCTAGATCCGTGATAGCCAGCGACAATTGCACGCAGAAAATTCTGAGAATTCACTTCTTTATCAAATAGGAGTGGCAGAAGCGCAGAGAAGATAATCGATCCTGGATGGGTTAATCGCTTCCAATCAACATCATCGAGGTCTGAGTTACTTGCCGCCTTTGCAAAGAATGTAATGTCAGAGAGGTGTTGATCTTTGAATTTCGCGGCGACCTTGCTTTTTCCCGATAAGAGCAGATGTAGGTAATCAGAGAAAAGCAGGATGG
>CANHRF010000041.1 GCA_947463335.1 Actinomycetota bacterium | reverse complement strand
TTGGGATAAGGCAACTGTTGCAACTGGTCCAGATATCGTTCTTCGCGATGGATCACTCGCATTTTCTGGCGCTAAGTCAGGCCGTATTCAGTCGCTGATTATCTCAGCAGCTACACGCAAGGCCTTCTCCGCGGGTTCATGGGCTTCGCTAACTGTTAATGGTCGCGTTTACGGAATTCCAACAGATGCAGATACAACAGGAATGATTTACAACACTGCAATGTTCCCAACTGCACCTAAGACAATCGGTGAAATCTACGATTACTACATCAAGAACAAGTCAACTCTTACCAACGGTATCTGTTCATTTAACGGAACTTGGGGAGCTCATCCAGTATTCACTGCACTCGGTGGTGGCGCTTGGGGTTACAAGAAGGGCGTTCCTGATTACTCTGACGTCCGATTTAACTCAGCAGCAATGAAGACAAACGTTAAGAAGTTCCTAGTCGGTGCCGACGGCAAGACAAATGGCTTCTTCTCATACGATGGTTGCGATACAGCATTCAAGGCTGGCAAGACTCCAGTAGCACTCGTTGGTGCATGGAACATGTCAGGTATTGAAGCAACAAACGTTAAGTTCGCTTGGGGATCACTTCCTGGCGTAACATCTGGAACATTTGGAAATCAATGGGCTGGTTTTGCTGGCGCATTCATGACTTCATATGCGACATCCCACGGAGTTAAGAGCGGTGCAAACCAGCTTCTTAACAAGTTCTTCGCATCTGAGGCCGGACAGCTTGCATTTAACGAAGCCCAGGCTTCTCAGCGTCCGCTAGCTCACATCGGAGCTGCTGCAAAGACTAAGGATAAGAACGCCCAAGGAATTGGCGCTTCATCCGCAAACTCAGTTCGACAGATTAGCGGCGCACTTGACGACAAGACCGGTGGAGCAAGCTGGTATGACGTTACAAACGATGCTATGAAAGATATCTTTGCTGGCAAAGATATCGATGACACTTTAGACAAGGCAGCAGTAGTTCTTAAGAAGAACTTTGCTAACTACGCTAAGGACAATAAGTAGAAAAGTAAGTAGATAGTAAAAGGTGGGAGATATACGCATTTCTCGTATATCTCCCACCTTTCTATTTGTAGTTAAAAACCAGTAAAAATAAAGGGGCGAAATGTTTTATAAACTTGTTGGACTGCGTGGTCCACTCGCCCTATTTTTAAAGTTAGGTGCGCTAGGCGCTGCAGATGCATTTTTAATCTGGCTGATCGCCGCCTCATTAAATAGAAATTCATTTATTATCGCCGGCGTAGTCATCGCCGCGCTAATCTTCTTAAATTACTCCTTTATGACTAAAGGCGCGATCCCGCTAAAGTTTCTGGCAGTTGGCTTAATCTTCTTCTCAATATTTGTTGTTACCCCCACCGGCTACACAATTTTAATGTCTACTTTCAACTTCAAGACCGGTAATGAAATTGCTAAAGCTGCGGCGTTGAAAGAGATAATCAACAATGGCATCGTTTCAGATGCCGAAGGCACTGCCTATGATCTATTTCTCGGAAAGACTGGCAGCGGTAAATATGCGGGAATTTTAGAGAATCAAAATAGTAGAGAAGTTTTGTATGCAGATGAAAGTGGAGTAAAGCCCGCCAACGAAGCAGATATCACTCGAGATATTTCAGGGATTATTACCGGCGCAAAAGGAATAACACGGCTGACTGATGAAGAGTTTGCTGCGGCTGATGCGGAGATTACAGCGCTTCGCTTTCCACTTGGGGATGGCTCGTATGCCGCACCACAAGGCGCAGATGTAGCGGCAAGACTTATTCAGAGCGTTTTCTATGACCCGGTTAAAGATCAAATAGAAAATAGAGATCTTGGCATTACTTATATTGATAACGGAAACGGCAATTTCGTTGCAAAGGATGATCCGACCAATCGTTTAAATCCAGGATGGCGTGCATACTCCGGCGCGGATAATTTTAGATCGCTACTTTTCGATGAAAGGCTACGCGATCCATTTGTTCAAGTCTTTATTTGGACTATTGTCTTTGCATTTCTCTCGGTTGCCACCACTTTTGCTGTTGGAATGGCTCTGGCCTTAGCTTTGGAAGCGCCAATCAAATTCCGCAGGTTTTATCGTGGATTCTTAATTTTGCCATATGCGATTCCAAGCTTTATGAGCATTCTGATTTGGAGAGGTTTGTTCAATACTGAGTACGGAGCGATAAATACTCTTTTAGGACTCAATATAGATTGGTTTGATAGTCCGTGGCTGGCAAAGTTTGCTGTAATTCTCGTTAACCTCTGGTTGGGCTTCCCATACATGTACTTAATCGGAAGCGGCGCGCTGCAATCTATTCCAGCCGAACTTGAAGAAGCAGCATCAATTGATGGGGCATCTGAAAAACAGACTTTCTACACAATCAAACTTCCATTGCTGCTACAGATACTTGGGCCACTCTTGATCGCAAGTTTTGCCTTTAACTTTAATAATTTCAATATTATTTATCTCCTAACAGGTGGTGGTCCGACCAACGCGGTTGAAGGTGAAGTGGCCGGCGCTACAGATATTTTGATTTCTTATGCATACAAGACCGCATTTGGTTCGAACTTCCAAGACTTAGGTCTATCAAGTGCGATTTCAATGGTGATGTTTGTGATCGTGGGAGCAATGTCGATGTATACCTTGAAGAAGTCAAAGATTATGGACACGCTATGAGTAAAAAAATAGGAAGCAATAATCTTTGGAAGCACGCGCTTGCAATAACGCTGGTGCTTTTTACCGCCTTCCCAATATATGTAGTGCTAGTTACCTCTTTTGACCCAACTGGAGGATTATCTTCTAGCTCGCTTCTGCCAGTTCGATTCTCTTTGGATAATTACATACTGTTGTTTACGGATCCAACAATTCCATATTGGTCTTGGATGAGGAATTCTTTGATTATTGCCACTGCTACAGCTGTTACTTCAGTAGCAATCGGCGCCGCTGGCGCCTTCGCCTTCAGTCGCTTGAGATTTAAGGGAAGAAAGACCGGCCTTAAGGCCCTTCTCTTAATCCAAGTCTTCCCAAGTTTCCTTTCTCTATCTGCGATTTACGTGATGATGGAACAAGTCTTCTTGATTACCCCAACATTTGGTCTCGGCAGTATTTGGGGTCTTTACTTGATTTATATTGGTGGATCACTTGGAGTTAACGTCTGGCTCCTCAAAGGATTCCTTGACACAATTCCATTGGAATTAGACGAGTCCGCTCGTTTAGATGGCGCATCAGTTCCACAAGTCTTCTGGTTAATCTTCTTGCCACTTGCCGCTCCGGTACTGGCGGTAATCGGCGTACTTTCATTTATCGGAACATTCAATGAGTTCGTTCTCGCCTCCCTCTTCTTGCAGGATGTAGAAAGACGAACAGTTGCGGTCGGTCTGCAACAATTTGTTGCAGGGCAATTTGGTGAAACTTGGGGTCCATTTGCCGCTGGCTCCATAATCGCATCGGTTCCATTGGTTATCCTCTTCTTATCTATGCAGCGCTTTATCATCGGTGGCTTAACAGCAGGCGCTACCAAGGGCTGATTTGAAAAAAGTTAGTTTTTTCAGCATATTTGCAATCTCACTTGCGTTGCTGACCCCCTCAACAGTTTTTGCACAACCGACCTCTGAATTAATTAAGCCAGTCGTGCGGGGACCGCAGAGCGATGAATCTGTTTACTTCGTAATGACCGATCGCTTTGAAAATGGCGATACTAGCAATGATTATGGTGGCGTCGATAAGTCACGATCTATCAGCGGCTTTGCTCCTGATGACATTGGCTGGTGGCATGGTGGAGATTTCAAAGGGCTGACGAAGCGCCTGGATTACATAAAAGCTATGGGTTTTACTTCGATCTGGATTACACCGCCTGTTGTTCAAAAGTATGTACAAGGAAATTCTGCGGCTTATCACGGATATTGGGGCGTTGACTTTACAACTGTAGATCCACACCTGGGCACTGAGGCAGATTTCAAAGAGTTTGTTGCTGGCGCCCATAAATTAGGAATGAAGGTAATCATTGATGTGGTGACAAACCACACCGCTGATGTTATTTACTACGTAAATGGCAGGCCAACAGTCACCGCTGCAGAAGCAAATATCAAGAAACCAGATTGGCTCAATTTATTGAGCAATTATCACAATTTAGGAAATAACCCGACAATCGGAAATCCAGTTATGGATGGAGATTTCTTCGGTCTAGATGATCTAGAAACCGAGAACCCTAAAGTAATCAGCGGATGGATCGATATCTGGTCTAGCTGGATTACTAAATTTGATATTGATGGAATGCGAATCGATACCTTCAAACATGTAAACCCAGAATTCTGGAAGGTATTTATCCCAAAGATTCAGGCAGCAGCACTTGCTGCCGGCAAGCGCGATTTTCCAATTTTTGGCGAAGCCGCTGATACTGATGCGCAATCCTTATCTACCTATGTTTCTGGAGGACAAGTTCCGAGCGTCCTCGACTTTGACTTTCAAAAACAGGTTAAGAACTTTGTCCAATTTGGATTCTCAGCTCAAGCTTTAGCTGAATTGTTTAATAGAGATGATCTGTATACAACTTCAACTACTAGCGCTTATGGCCTAGCAACTTTCTTGGGAAATCACGATATGGGACGTATCGGGCATTTCTTAAGTAACGCCGTATCTGTTGGAGAGAGCCAAACTTTGTTAGAGCGCGCCAAACTCGCTAACGCTGCCCTCTTCTTACTTCGTGGTGGTCCAGTTCTTTACTACGGCGATGAAAAAGGAATGACTGGCAGCGGGGGAGATAAGAAAGCGCGCCAGGATATGTTTGCTACTCAAGTCGTTGACTGGCAGAACGAAGTTCGAATTGGTGCAACGCCGATTAAGAACGGAAGCGCTTTTGATGCTCGCAACCCATTGGAAGATCAGATTACTGAGCTTCAGAAAGTAATCGCCGCTAATCCAGCTTTACGCAACGGCACCCAACAAGTTCGTTATGCCAAGGGTGGGCTCTTTGTTGCCACTCGTTACTTAAATGGAGTCGAGTACATAGTTGCCTTAAATAGCGAAGACTCACCTATCGATGCACAATTTAAAACTGCTTTGAGTAAAGGTGAATGGGATCTCTTATCTGGAAACTGCTCGATTACCAGCGATAGCCAAGTCAAGATTGCACTTTCGCAGCGAAGTTACTGCGTAGCGAAAGCTAAAAATCCGATAACTAAGAGCGCCACAATCAAACTATCAACCCCAAAAGTCACCAAAACTTCACTCCCTTCCGGTTGGAGAGAAGTCTCTATTCAGGTTCCTGGAAGTGGCTACTTGGAGTTGACCTTTAGTGCGCGAGTTAAAGGCGGAAAATGGAAGACGCTTGGAACAACTGACCGACGCACATTTGCCACCGATGAGACTAAAGGTGGGCTCTACCGCGTTTATCTACACCCTGAGAATTATAAAAAGGGCAGCACTGTAGAAATTGTGGCCGCGACGGTTGATGGTAAAAACAAGGTACAGCTTTCCAAAATCGTAAAGGTAAAGATCTAACCCTTTAGCCAGAAGCGCAGTGGTTGATCTAAATAACTCGCCCAAGATGCTTCATTGTGTCCGGTCTTCTTGTAAACCTTGCTGATGAAATCAAAATCTTTGCGATAACCCTTTTGCAACATCAAGCCATCGGCTAAATCTTGGAATGGTTCATATTGCGCATCTAGCGCCTTAGTACCGCGACTCATCCAAATCTTATGGCTACCGGGAGCAGGAAGTTCAGTCACAGTTCGATTAACCAGAGCATCACCACCAATAACCCAATGAGGTGAAAGCGCGAGAGCAGTTTTAAATTTATCCGGCTGCTTATGTGCTGCGTAGAGAGTGGATAGTCCTCCCATACTTGAACCAATCAGGGCAGTATTACTTGCGCTGATTTCCAATTTAAGAAGTTCAAGTAATTGCGGAACATAAATACCGAAAATATTTGCGAGGTACTGATCTCCCCGCAAAAGTTCTAAATCTGATTTAGAGATATTGGGAAGGTTTACGGGTACATCTTCTTGGAAGAATCTCTGCGGAGATAAATCTTTCGCTCGACCCATGGGATCGGCCTTTGATGAGCTATGCCAAATTGCAATAATTACTGGAGGAACAAGCCCAGCCTCATAACTAACTTTGAAGGCATGCTGCGCCATCTCCCAAGTTTTTCCACGATGAGTCGAGGTCTTGCCATCAAAGACATTCTGCCCATCGTGAGCCACGAGGAGATGGCTACTTGGCTCTTGCGGAGCCCACAATTCAACGGTGCGACCCGCGAAATCAAAGCGTGAGACCTCACCGGGCACTCCACGAATCTGATATCTCTTAACCAACTCCATAGTGCGACAATAGTGCAATGTCCGTTCCACGCCGAAACATCATGTGGTTTCGCAGAGATCTACGTATCGGCGATAACCCTGCCCTTTTAGCGGCTATCGAATCAAGCGATGAAGTAATCCCACTGTTTATTCTGGATAAAGCCCAAATTGCTGAAGCTGGCGAAAAATTATTGGCGTACATGGGTCAATCGCTACGAGCGCTAGATCAATCCCTTGGAAATAAATTACATATTATTGAAGGCGATCAAGTCGAAGTACTTCGTGAGTTAATTGATCTATATCAAGTTAATGAAGTGCATATTTCAGATGAGTATGAAAGATACGGCGCCGCTCGCGATGCGCGTGTGGAAGCTGCCGGAATAAATCTGATCCGAACCGGCAGTCCTTATGCAGTTAAGCCAGGTCGCGTCTTAAAGCCGAGCGATGCCACGCCTTATCGGGTATACACACCTTTCTATCGCGCATGGCTTACACACGGTTACCGTGCACCAGCAAAAACTCCGAGCAAGATAAATGCGCCAACTCCGCCTGATAAGTATCGCGCCTTTCCTGATTTTCCAACCCCACCTGGCGTTCAAATAATCGCAGCAGGTGAAAAAGCGGCGCTCGAAAGATTTAAAGTTTTTGCAAAGAACGGGTTAGATCAGTACGACGAGAATAGAAATTATGCTGGTATCGATGGCACATCGAAGATGAGTACCTACTTGAAATTTGGGGAGATTCATCCCCGAACTCTCCTAGTAAATCTAGGTGAAAGTAAGGCGCACGATACTTTCCGTAAAGAGATTGCTTGGCGCGAATTTTACGCTGATGTTCTATTTAACAATCCAAATACTGATACCGAGTATTACGCACCACGTTTTAGCGAGATGAGATATGACAAACCAGGTGCGCAATTTAAAGCTTGGTGTGAGGGTAAAACCGGTTACCCCTTTGTTGATGCAGCAATGCGCCAGTTAATCCTTGAAGGTTGGATGCACAATCGGACCAGAATGGTGGTTGCATCATTTCTAGTTAAAGATTTGCATCTGGAATGGCAGCTAGGAGAACGCTTCTTTGCTGATCACTTAGTTGATTACGACGTTGCTTCAAATGCCCACGGCTGGCAATGGACCGCCGGCTGCGGCACGGATGCGTCTCCGTACTACCGCGTCTTTAATCCGATCGAACAAGGAAAACGCTTTGATGAAAATGGCGATTACATCCGCAAGTATGTTCCAGAGCTAGCTCATTTATCGGCTGCAGAAATTCACGAACCTTGGCTATATCTTGATGGGTATTCGAAGGGTTACGTCGAACGGATCGTTGACCATTCACTTGAAAGATTGGAATCACTCGCGCGCTTGCAAGAGATTAAGGCTGATAAGCCTGAGCCTCCACGCTAGATCGCTTAGCTTCATACATTGCTAAGTCAGCTCGTTGCAGTAAATCACCGCCACCATCGTTACGCACGTGTCCGATACTGACGCTAATCGATATTGATTTACCATCGAGAATAAATGGATAACTTAAAGTTGCTTTCAGCGCACTTGCTAGCTCAAGTGTTGCTTCTTGAGAACCAGCTGCGATAACTCCAAATTCATCGCCACCCAACCTCGCCAGAATCGCTCCGCTAGGCAAGGAGCGGCTAAAGCGTTGCGAAACTTGGCGCAAGATGCGATCGCCCATTTCATGTCCGTACCTATCATTGACCGGTTTGAATCCATCTAAATCCAAGAGAAGTAGCGCACCTTCTACATCTTTAAATGCAGATAACTCCGCGATTAACCTGCGCCGATTCGGTAAACCGGTTAACTCATCGGTGCGCGCTAATACTTTCTCTTCGCCTAAGTTATTTGCTTGTCTAATCACCAAGGTCATTCGGATAAATGCCAGCAAGAGCGTGGCAATCGTTGGTATTACAACATAAGTTGGAAAGAACTCCGGGCGCAATGCGATTGCTGAAAGTAACGCCGGGCTAATGAAGATAGAAAT
>CANHRF010000040.1 GCA_947463335.1 Actinomycetota bacterium | reverse complement strand
ATGCAAATATCGATGAAATTGTATTGAAATCATCAGTTGCAAATCTAGATTTCCTGCCGGCCAACCGTGACCTCGGTACTGCTGAGACAACTCTCGGGGCTGAAATAGGTGGTCAACAATATCTAAAGCGCGCGCTCGCTCGCTTAAAGGATCGCTACGACGTTATATTGATCGACTGCCAGCCAACTATGGGACAGCTGACAATTAACGCACTTGTCGCATCAAATGAAGTAATCGTGCCCCTGCAATGTGAGTACTTCGCACTGCACGGTTTCATTGAGTTAAAGGGCAATATCGAGAAAGTTAAGAACTTCTTAAATCCCGAACTCAACCTCATCGGAATCTTGGCGACTATGTATGAGAAGAAGACACTGCACAATCGAGAAGTTTTAACAGCGATACTTGAAAAGTATCCGGAAGATGTTTTTGAAACCATAATCGCCAAAACGATCCGTTTCTCTGAAACGACCGTTGCTGGTGAACCAATCACAAGTTATGCATCATCATCAGGTGGGGCTGCGTCATATCGCAGACTCGCTCGTGAATTAATTGCCAGAGGAGGCGCACGATGACACGTAGAGCCAGTTTGCCAGGAGCCGATGAACTATTTCGCGCTAACACACCTGCGTTAAGTGCAGTCCGTCAGGTAGTTGAAGAGACACAAGAAGTCGCTAAGCCAATTGGTGTATCAGCAACTCCTAAGAGCAAGAAGGGTGTTCGTTCAACTCCACGTCGTCGCGTCACCACTGTCGATCGTTCACCATCTGGTCGCGAAAAACACGATGAGAAAATTACTGTTTACCTATCCCCTGATGAGCTCTTTGATTTAGATCAAGCTCGCCTTACCTTACGCGGAGATCTTGGTTTAGCGGTAGATCGAGGACGAATTGTTCGTGAATCAATCGCCGTTATCGTTGCTGATCTAGAAGCTAAAGGCGATCAGAGCATTCTTGCACGACGCTTACGCGGTATTTAATTAGCTCGCGGGTGCGCGCTGGCATAGGCCTCGCGCACTTTATCTATAGTAATTAGCGTGTAAATCTGCGTCGTCGTAACTGATGAGTGTCCCAGCAACTCCTGCACAACGCGAATATCTGCGCCGCCATCTAATAAATGTGTTGCGTACGAATGTCTAAATACGTGTGGGGAAACTTTTCCATTTAGCCCTGTTGCAGTTGCTGCATCTATCACCGTCTGCCAGGCACTTTGCCGAGACAACCTAGATCCACGTGAGTTCAGAAAGAGCGCAGTTGTTGCCTTATTCGATTTCGACTTTTCTAAATACGCCGGACGCAAGCGCACCAGATAGTTTTCGATCGCTGACTGAGCAAATCTTCCGAGCGGGACGATCCGCTCCTTCGAACCCTTGCCACGCAGTTTTAAAGTCGTTATCTCATCTCCAGCGAGTGTTGATTTTCCGAGATCTGAAAGATTTAAGCCAACTACTTCGCTCACTCGAGCCCCGGTTCCGTAAAGAACTTCAAGGATTGCACGATCACGTAGCGCCGAAAGATCGCCAATCCTTTCAGTTGAATCGAGGAGTGAAGTTATCTCAGCAATCGTCAGCGCTTTCGGCAATTTACGCGGCAGGCGATTAGCGGTCATTTCAGTCGTTGGGTCGGTAATGCCGTGTTCGCGGGCTAGATACTTATAGAAAGTTTTTAGAGCTGAGACAGACCGATTGATAGATGAGAGCGCTAGTCCAGAACGTTTAAGCGTTATCTCGTATTCGGTCAAATCTTCTGAACCTAGCTTTGAATAATCTAACTTCTTCGCTGATAAATAACCCGCGAAGTTACTTAGATCGCGGCGATAAGCCGCGATCGAGTTCGAAGATAGGCCACGCTCGATCTGTAAATGATCTAAGAAACTTTTGCTAACGCTTTCAAACTGCATAACCATGCGCCAAAGCGACTGCTTCGTAGACAATCTTGCCTGCATGAACATTTAAGCCCAGTGCTAGCGCTGAATCCTCGGCAATCGCGCGCTCCCAGCCCTTATTTGCAATCGCTAGAGCGTAAGGAAGTGTGGCGTTTGTTAGCGCGTAAGTTGAAGCGACCGGAACAGCACCAGGCATATTTGCTACACAGTAGAAGATTGAGTTATGAACCTGAAATGTAGGCTCTGCGTGAGTTGTTGGCTTTGAATCTTCGAAACATCCGCCTTGATCGATCGCAATATCGACCAGCACTGAACCGGGTTTCATCTTCGCAACCTGGGCATTAGTTACCAACTTCGGCGCTTTTGCGCCGTGGACTAATACCGCTCCAACTACAAGATCCGCTTGTTGAATCTCCCGATCGATTGCGTGCAAAGTCGATGCCAGAGTTTTAATTCGCCCGTTGTAAAGCGCATCGATATACGCCAATCTCGGAAGCGATCTGTCTAACACCGTGACGTCAGCGCCCATGCCCATCGCGATAACAGCGGCATTTAGCCCCGCAACTCCCCCGCCGATAACAACGACTTTACCTGGAGCAACTCCAGGAACTCCAGCGAGCAGAACTCCGCGGCCACCATTTGGTCTTTGCAGAGCGAAGGCTCCAACCTGAACTGATAATCGACCAGCAACTTCACTCATTGGAGCGAGAAGCGGAAGCGTTCCATTTACTTCAACTGTTTCATATGCGATAGCAGTGGTTCCGCTCGCCAAAAGCGCATCGGTGCACGGCTTAGATGCTGCTAAGTGAAGGTAGGTAAAGAGAATTTGTCCGGATCTTAAGCGCGGATATTCCGCGGCAATTGGTTCTTTTACCTTAAGGATTAGATCGGCCGACGCCCAAATCTTTTCAACATCTTTCTCAACTGTCGCGCCAGCCGAGATGAAGTTTTCATCAGTAATTGCGGAGCCGAGCCCAGCGCCCTCTTCAACAACGACTTTATGTCCAGCACGGAGAAATTCGAAAACACCTTCTGGTGTAAGGGCGACTCTTGATTCATGAACTTTAATCTCTTTTGGAACGCCAACTAACATTTTTAGCCCTTCGCAGCAATAGCCGCCGAAATTAACCCGACAAAGAGCGGATGCGCTCTTGTTGGACGTGAGCGAAGCTCCGGATGAGCCTGTGTCCCCACGTAGTAAGGATGTACCTCTGCAGGTAGTTCTACAAACTCAACCAAGTCACGTTCTTTAAAGACGCCAGAGAAAGTAAGACCAGACTTAGAAATTTGATCACGGTATTGATTATTTACTTCGTAGCGATGGCGGTGGCGCTCTGAGATTTCAGCAGCTCCGTAAGTCTTTGCGACTATCGAACCTGGAGTAAGCGATGCCTTATAAAGCCCAAGACGCATAGTTCCGCCCATATCTGCCTCGCCTGAAACGATCGCTTTCTGATCATCCATAGTTGCAATAACGTGCGTTCCAGATTCTGGAGAAAACTCTGCGGAATTTGCATCCTTAATCCCTGCCAAATTACGCGCTGCTTCAATAACCATACATTGCAACCCTAAACATAGCCCCAGGGTAGGAATTTTATTGATGCGAGCATACGTGAGCGCCCCTAACTTTCCTTCAATACCGCGAACACCGAAACCACCAGGCACACAAATCGCATCAACTTCAGATAGCGCGCGCTTTGCTCCTTCTGGAGTTTCACAGTCATCACTTGGAACCCAAACTATTGAGACCTTTGCATCATTTGCAAAACCACCAGCGCGTAGCGCCTCTGAAACTGAGAGATATGCATCTGGGAGATCAATATATTTACCGACTAGCGCAACTTTGATCTGATGCTTTGGGTGATGAACCTTCTTTAAGAGTTCATCCCATTCACC
Organism: Actinomycetota bacterium; assembly: GCA_947463335.1. Next base: position 4,615 of record CANHRF010000040.1, on the reverse strand, counting down.
CCATTGCACTTCGTGTCCACCAAGGCCAAGCCGGCGAACTACATATGCATCTAGACCTTCGGCGAATAAAACTTTTGGAATATCGTAGATCGATGGCGCATCAACTGCGGCGACCACTGCTTCTACATCTACGTCGCACATAAGCGAAATCTTCTTCTTGATTCCCAGTGGAATCTCCCGATCAGAGCGCAGAACAACTGCATCTGGAGCGATACCAATACTGCGTAAAGCCGCGACTGAGTGCTGAGTGGGCTTTGTCTTTAACTCACCTGAAGGACCGATATATGGAACTAACGAGATATGTAGGTAAAAGACGTTGTCGCGTCCAACTTCTTGACGCATCTGTCGCGCTGCTTCTAAGAATGGCTGCGATTCAATATCGCCTACAGTGCCACCGATTTCAGTGATGACCACATCTACATCTGGCGAAGAAGCTGCATTCATACGCTCTTTAATCTCATTGGTGATGTGCGGGATTACCTGAACCGTCTCCCCCAAGTACTCGCCGCGTCTTTCGCGCGCAATGACTCTGGAGTAAATCTGACCTGTAGTCACATTTGCTGATCCAGATAGGTTGCGATCTAAAAATCTCTCGTAATGACCGATATCGAGGTCGGTTTCCGCGCCATCATCGGTAACAAATACTTCACCGTGCTGGAAAGGGTTCATAGTGCCGGGGTCGACATTGAGATAAGGATCTAGCTTCTGCATTGTCACGCGAATTCCGCGGGCGACCAATAAGCGACCAAGACTAGAAGCGGTGAGACCCTTGCCAAGACTTGAGGCGACTCCGCCAGTTACGAAAATATGTTTAGTTACATGCGCTTGGCCCATGGAAGACAAACCTATCATTAGGCCTGAGTAATTAAGAAATTGACTCGCGCATCGCTAAGAGTTCACCAGCATGTTCTTGCGCACTCGCTGATCCTTCAAGGCCGGCGAGCATACGGGCGATCTCCTCAACCCGTGCTTTCTCCTCTAACTTAATCACATCTGACTGCGAGACAGAGCCATCGTTACTCTTCTTGACTACGAAGTGAGTGTCGGCCCACGCAGCAACTTGTGGAAGATGTGTCACAACTATCACCTGCGTGTGTTTGGCTAGCGCGGCTAAACGTCTTCCCACTTCAATTGCAGCTTTACCACCAACCCCTGCATCAACTTCATCAAAGATATATGTTCCGACTGGATGGGTCTGTGCCAGTACAACTTCCAACGCCAACATAATGCGTGACATTTCACCACCGCTAGCACCTTTACCAAGTGCAATTAACGGCGCACCAGCGTGACCTTGGATCTGCATTGCAATTTCATCACATCCAAGAACGGTGAAATCAGATTCTTTAAGTGCGCCGGCATAATCAGGAGAAGTGATCGCGATCGAGAACTGAGTGTGCGGCATTGCCAGCGCATTTATCTCTGAAGTAACTAACTTTGATAACGTCAATGAGGCATCTGTACGTACCTTGGTCAAAGTACGAGCCCCGTTAACAAGTCTTTTCTTAATTTCAGAGAGTTCCGCTTGCAACTCTTTGATGCGATCTTCGCCTCCATTTAAATCAGCGATCGCTTCCTTTGCTCCCTTTGCGCGCGCAGCTAGTAGAACCAGATCTTCATCAGCATCGCTCGAACTTCCATACTTCTTCAGGAAGGCGTTTATCTCTGCTTTACGCGCTTGGAGCGCATCAAGTTTTCCGGGATCTGCTTCTAGCGAAGTTAGATATGAACTAAGTTCCCGTGCCGCATCATCTATCAAATAGAAACCTTCAGCGATAGATGTGGAGATTTCATCTAGCTTGGCATCTTTACCCTTTGCCACATCTAGGAACCTGCGCGCTGAGCCCAGAACTGTGAGCGCGCCCGCCGTCTCATCAGAAAGTGCTTGCGTTGCGCCTGCACTCGCCGCCCGCAAATCTTCAACGCTAGATAAACGCGCGATCTGGCTGGAAGTCTCGGCATATTCACCACGCACCGCTTTTAACTTCTGCCATGCCTGCAAAAACTCTTCCAACTCAACGATTTCACGATCCTTCTTACTCGCGCTATCAACTGCGGCTTTGATGCGAGCCTTTAAATCGTTGTAACTCGAGAAAATCTCCTGATATGAAGTTAAGGCATCTGAGAATTTCTTACCCGCATAACGATCGAGCAGTTCTCGTTGTCGGGCAGGTTTAACGATCTGGTGATTCGCAGCCTGACCGTGAATCTCAATCAAGTGATCTGCGAAGTTGGCGAGCGTTGTCGCAGGGACAGTGGTTCCGCCGGCAACCGCTTTACTCTTTCCATCGCTATTAACAGTTCGGGTTAGAATCAAGGAACCTTCTGAAATATCTGTACCCGAGCTATCCGAAATCTCTTTTACTTCTTCACTAACCTTCGGAATGTTAAATTGCGCGGTCGCCACTAACCGTTCCGTCCCGGTTCTAACTAATGAACTATCGCTCTTTCCACCAAGGACAAGCGAGAGCGCAGTCAAAATCATCGTTTTACCAGCGCCAGTTTCGCCAGTTAAAACATTGAGCCCAGCGCCTAGTTCAAGAGTTGATTGATCAATAATTCCGAGGTTACGAATCGAAATTTCTTGCAGATAGGTACGATCACTCACCGCGCCAGCCTTCAACGGGAAGCTTAAATTTCGCAACTAAACGGTCGGTAAAGAGCGTCGGCTTAATATGTGCGAGTTTTACAACTGAGGCGTCCTTGCTGATCTGAACTTGATCCCCCGCTTTAAGCGCAAATTTTCTGAGCGAATCGCCTGATAAGAGAGCTTCAGAGGATTCAATTTCAACAACGATTTCGGAAGTTGGAGATACGACCATTGGTCGCGCAAATAAAGCGTGTGCAGAAATGGGCAGAAGTACCAAGGCATCAATCTCTGGCCATAGAACTGGTCCGCCTGCGCTAAACGCGTATGCAGTAGAGCCTGTAGGCGTTGAACAGATCAATCCATCACAACCCCATCGAGATAAAGGACGGTTATCGATCTGAACAAAGAGCTCGACCATAGTCGTTCCATCGCGTTCAACTGTGACTTCATTTAACGCCCAACCATCTGAAACAACTGCGCCATCGCGCAGAACGGAATACTTAAGAACCATTCGATTCTCAGTTACATACTCCCTAGCAATGATGCTCGCTGCAATTTCAGCATGCGTTGGTTTCTCAACTTCCGCTAAAAAACCAACGTGCCCTAAGTTAATGCCAAGAATTGGAATACTTTTATTTCGCGCAATTTCAGCGCCACGCAAGATCGTGCCATCTCCCCCAAGCACCACAACAACCTCAGCTGACGCCAGGGATTCGGAGCTCATTTCAGAGATTCCGAGAACGCTGACATCAGAGGGCGTAGATAAGGTGAAGCCATCTTTCAAAAGGATCTGTGAAATTTCTCTCGCTGCGGCGACCGCTTCTGCGCGCGATGGATTGATTACAAATATTGCGTGACGTGACATTAGGCCGGCCCCATCGCTATCGCTTTATCAACAGTTCTCTCATCAATCGCTGGCGCACCACGACGTAGCCATAAGAAGTATTCAACATTTCCTGCCGGTCCTGGAAGCGGTGATGCCGCTATTCCCATTGTTCCTAGCCCAACATCGTAAGCAGATTCAGCAACATCAAGCACCGCTGAACGACGCAGGGCGGGATCGCGAACTACCCCACCTGCACCTAGCCTTTCACGTCCGACTTCAAATTGTGGCTTAACCATTAATACGAAATCCGCGCTTGGTTTTGAGACAGCCGCTAACGCTGGAAGAACAAGCGATAGCGAGATAAAGGAGAGATCTGCAACGACGAGATCGATCTCTTCACCGACCATATCCCCTGTTAGGTGTCTGATATTGGTTCGATCTAAAATCTTTACGCGCGGATCTTGGCGTAGCTCCCAAGCGAGTTGGCCATAACCAACATCTACTGCAACGACTAACTTAGCGTCGCGACGCAGGAGTACATCTGTAAAACCGCCAGTGGACGCGCCCGCATCTAAACAGTTACGACCCGCAACTTGAACATCAGCAAATACATCTAGCGCACCGGCTAATTTATGACCACCACGCGAGACAAAATCATCGCGATCACCTTGCAAAGTAATGGAAGTTTCCGCATCGACTTGTGTCGCAGGTTTTGTCGCAGGTATGCCAGAGACTAGAACAGATCTCGATTCGATCAGATCAGCTGCGTGTTCACGTGAGCGCGCTAGCTCTCGGCGAACTAACTCAGCATCTAATCTCGTCTTCATTTATCTAATTACTTGGTAGATCCTAGAGACCATCGATGGAGTTAAGGGCCTCTTGCAATTTTCCATGTAGAGCTTCGAAGCGCGCCGAGTGCTCGGTCAGATCAGCGTTATCAATATCGCTAAGTTCGATCTTCACCTCTTCAACGAGATTGAATTCGCCGTTAGCCTCTTGATTGAGTTCGCTCATTTTTTGGCTGCCTTCTTTGTCGTCTTCTTAACTGATTTCTTAACGGCGGTTTTCTTCACAGCGGTTTTCTCTGCGGTCGCCTTCTTTGGAGCCGCACTCTTCCCTGGAGTTTTTCCATTGAGGGCTGCTACCTGAGCCGCTAAACGATCGAACTCATCGCGCTTAATGAAACCCATCTTGGAAACGCT
>CANHRF010000039.1 GCA_947463335.1 Actinomycetota bacterium | reverse complement strand
CGCATGTATTTACCTTATCCCTTAGATCCGCTTAGCCCGTGTATCCATAGACACCGCGCACCTGGTCACGAATAACGTGGCCGCTGTCCAGTTCAATAACGCGCTTACGCATCTGATCAACGATTCCCGCATCGTGGGTAGCCATCAAGACTGTCGTTCCTTCGCGGTTAATCCGATCAAGTAACTTCATAATTCCGACAGAAGTCGCCGGATCAAGGTTTCCGGTTGGTTCATCGGCGATGATGATCGCTGGGCGGCTTACATAAGCGCGAGCAATTGCCACACGCTGTTGTTCTCCACCCGAAATTTCATTCGGCATACGATCGCCTTTATCTTCCAAACCTACTAGCTCCAGAACTTCAGGAACTTCGCGCGCTATCTCGCGCTTTGAATAACCAAGGACATGCAATGTAAAGGCAACGTTCTCGGCGATGGTTTTATTCTGCAATAAACGGAAGTCTTGGAAAACAGTTCCGACCTGGCGGCGAAGTTCCGGAACCTTATGGTTTGCCAACTTGCCAAGATCTTTTCCAGCGACGTGAATGACACCTGATGATGGTCGCTCTTCACGCAAGATCAAGCGCAAGAAGGTTGACTTACCAGAACCAGATAGACCAACTAAGAAAACGAATTCGCCTTTAACAATTTCTAGGCTGACGGTATCCAACGCGGGGCGCTCTTGACCTGAGTAAAGCTTCGTCACATTCTCAAAGCGAATCACACGAACTCCTTCGTTCCTCTTGGGCGCCATGGATATGGGGGAAGTTATGGCCACCGTACTGAGGGTTAGTTTAGGTATAGATGAGCGAAAAGCGCCTGATATCGGTGCAAATTGCGTGAATTCTCAGGTTTCTGCGCCAAATACTTACGCGTGAAATACGCTCAATGTGAAAAGAATTACCAAAGCAAATAAATCTCTGAACGAGAGAAATCTAGCGAAATCTAGAGATATTAAGAGGCGCTCGAACGTCTCCAGCGAATTCCCGCTTCAATGAAATCATCGATTTCACCATTTAATACTGCAGATGTATTTCCAGTCTCGTGGTTATTTCGCAGATCTTTAACCATTTGATACGGCGCTAAAACATATGAGCGCATCTGGTTACCCCAAGAGCCTGAATTATCGCCCTTTAGAGCATTGATCTTCGCTTGTTCTTCTTGGCGACGACGTTCCAATAACTTAGATTGCAAAACAGCCATTGCCGTTGCTTTATTTTGAATCTGCGAACGTTCGTTCTGGCAAGAAACAACAATTCCAGTCGGGATGTGCGTTAGGCGCACAGCAGAATCAGTTGTATTCACGCCTTGTCCCCCAGGACCCGATGAGCGATAAACATCAACACGGATTTCTTTTTCATCAATTTCAATGTGATCGCTCTGTTCAACAACCGGCACAACTTCAACGCCCGCAAAAGATGTGTGGCGGCGAGATTGCGAATCAAAGGGCGAGATGCGAACCAAGCGGTGCGTGCCTTGTTCTACCGAGATAGTGCCGTATGCATATGGCGCGCTAACTCTAAAAGTTGTTGATTTGATTCCCGCTTCTTCGGCATAAGAAGTTTCCAGTACATCAACTTTATATTCGTGACGTTCGCAGTAACGCAGATACATACGCATCAACATTTCCGCCCAGTCCGCTGCTTCAACACCACCAGCTTCAGAGCGAATAGTGATTAGCGCATCACGGTCGTCGTATTCACCATTTAACAGAGTCGTGACTTCAAGTTCGCTAATTGCTTTTACAACTGAATCCAATTCGCCTTCAGCATCAGCCAAAGCAGAACCATCTGGCTCAGAAGTAGCCAGCTCAAAGAGAATTGGTAAATCTTCAACGCGTCTGCGCAAACCCTTTAAGCGAGCAATCGTGCTCTGCACGCGAGAGAGTTTGCTCGTAATTTTCTGTGCCGCTTCTGGGTCATCCCATAAATTCGGAACACCAGCAGCCGCTTCAAGTTCAACTGCCTCGGCCTCAAGTTTCGGCAGATCCAAGACCTTTTCTATAGATACAAGAGTTGCGCTTATCGCAGCAATCTCGAGATCGTATTCACGGGCCATGAGGTAAGGATAGCGAGTACTAGAAAAGCCTTATACCGAAAGGCGAGAACCCCGCTTTCCGTATATTTGTAGTTGAAACCTGTGCTGTGACAAGAATCTTTTCTATCTTAAATAGCGGAATAACAATTGGTAACCGTGCAGTTGCCGTAGTAGATAACCGAATTCCGAACCCATCGCATTGGATATCTGAAATTGTCACTTCGCTTAACTCAATTCTCCGCAGGGATCTTGGCCCACCAGCCCAGTCAGCGAGTGCTCCTTGAGAATCTTCTAAAGCTTTGGAGCAATCAATTGGCACTCCTGGATCGTTTGGGCCTAAGCCAAAAATGTTTCCAGCCATAGTACTTAGATCAAATTCGCCGGAATAATAAGCATCCTTATTTAGATTTCTAACTCCACGCTGTGCAGCAGCCTCGGTTGCTTGAATTAGCGAACGCTTAGCGATCGTAATCGCGGCGACATTTGTGATTATCAAAGATGTAATGACAGTTATTAAGAAAAGCGCCAGGACCAATACTGAGATCGAACCTCGCTCGTCCTTAACAAATCTATTATTTAACTCCACGGAGAGACATACTCTTGAGCTGAGGCGGTAACTGCTCGGAACTGCTCAGTAGCAACGAAGTGAATGGTTACTTGCACTTTTCCATTCGGCGAATGACAGGGTGTGTTACTGCACTCCAGCCCAATAGCCATACGGTCGAAATGTTCTTTGGTAAGGCCTAGCTCTTTACCTGCAGCCACAATTACCTTATTCATCATCTCTTCCGCACTATCGGTGCTCGAACTTGAAACATAAGCACGCGCTCCTTCACGAGCTAAGGTGCGCGCAAAACCTTCTTCGGCGCTAACGCTCGCAAATTGCTGTAAAAATATAATGAGTGGAATGAAAAGAGGTAACGCGAGTACAACAAACTCGACGCTGGCACTTCCATCCTCATTTTTGATAAATTTTTTCACTATGGACTCTCGATTACAGCGACACCTGTGACATCGCTATGTAATTTTCCACCCAGCAATTTGCTCAATCCCGGAATCAAGATTGGTATTTCGCGGCGCTGTGAAACTATGAGGAGCTGTTGATCTTCAAAGGTGCTGCGCGATGGGACATCCAAAATTGCATCATCTTTGGCATAACTTCCAGATATCGCCCTCGAAGAAGCTTGGCTCTGAACATCACTCTGGTCAGCGTTTCTTATATGGATAGCGCTAACAATTTGGATGCAAGAGAGAAAGAGAAAGAGAAGTGGGATTAAAACTAGAGCGCTTTCAACGCTTCCAGATTCATCTCTAATCAACTTCTTTAGCACTATCTAATGCCGTTCATAGAGTCGAGAGAGTTCTTTAAGATGCTAGTCAATCGGGGCGCGGCTATAGTCCAGATCGCCGTAACTAATCCCGTGGTCATCAAGACAACTAAAACCCAACCTGGCACATCGCCGCGCTCGGAAGATAGCGTTCGGATAAATCTTTGAAATCGAACGCTGCGCTCTGCTAAAGCACAGATCTCTTGATATCTCTCCTGTACTTTAAAGGTGGCTCTTAATAGGTAAGACATTCTTTCTCTCGCTTTCTTCAGACATTCCATTCCACGATTTATGGAATTGGATTTATGGAATTGGATTTATGGAATTGGATTTAAGTACCTGCGATTAAATTGAGATTGGCCAGCGATGGCCAGAGCGCAAAAAGAATTGAAATAGGAAGAATTAGAAATACGACAGGAATCATCATGGAAATTTCCGCCTTTGCCGCAGCACCCAAAACTCGGTTTCTTTGGGCTTCCCTGGCTTCTTGGGCATGTCTTTGTAAGACCTCATTAAGCGGAGCACCTCTTAGAGTCGCAATTATCAGAGAATCAACAAACCTGCGGATAAGAAGTGATTCCAGTCCTCGTCCCATTTCATCCAACGCGAGATGAAATGGTTTACCCGACTTCACCTGATCAACAACTCTGGAAAACTCTTTAGGGAGAGAACCTTTTGCTGTAATTGTGATTCGCTCCATTGCAACAATGGGCGTCTCTCCAGCCGAGAGCGCTAGTGAATACATTTCAATTACTGTAGGAAATTCTGAGTCAATCATCAACCTCTGCTTCTTTACTTTCTTACTCAGATCTCTATCAATAAGCACAAATGCGAGACTGGATACAAAAATAGAGAGCAGTAAAGCTAGCGCCGGAGGGTTCTTTAGAAGAACCATAAACAGGAGTGATCCGAACCCAATTGCTGCAGAAGTTAGTAGCTGCTTAGTTCTGAATCTTTCAAAGTCTTTTGGGCTATCCAGACCAATTTCGGATAATCGATTTGAGATGCTTGCGCGATCCTTAGACTTGGCGATGCGTTTGGAAATTTCGGACCCTGGGTTTGCGCCAAACAGAATAAGAAGTGAACCTGTTGCCGCAAATAAAGTTGGGATCAGAAGTGAAGGTCTCATCGTTCACCGAATACACGCGGCACTGTGGGAAGTTGGCTTAATTTAGCCATCCAGATGTAGGCAATAGCTGTCATTGCTACACCGAAGATAAGAACCAATGCACCTGAAGTCGTGGAGAAAGCTTGTGCGGTTGCTGGTTGTGTCGAAAGCAAGAGAAGCAGCACCCAAGGTGCCGCAGCAGATAGGTGAGCCGAGTTCTTTATCCATCCGTGTTTCACTTCTATTTCTCGTCGCAGCGCTAGATCTTGTCTTAGAAAAGTTCCTACAGTCCTTAAAATCGTAAGAAGTTCAGAGCCACCAAGCGCTCTTGATATAGATATTGATTCAAAGATTTGGTCACTTCCTGGTTGTCCGCAATCGCTCTTTAACTTCTTTAAAGCGGCCGCGAAATCTCCACTCTTTGACATGGTTAGCGCAAAATCCCTAAAGATTGGTCGCAGAATCTCGGGTCCACGATTAGCTAATCCAGCAAGTGATTCATTGATTGATAGCCCCGATTGAATTCCGGTAATCAGATGATCAATCACCTCTGGCCACGCCGCATTCATCGCTTCATATCTTTTGGTATTTGTTCGCTTTAAGATCACAATCGAAATCGATGAAATCAACAACATAAACGTTGCCGCTATCACAAGAGATGTCGTGAGAGCTAAAACAAGTAGAGCGATTAGCAAGCCATAAACTCCAGATCGGAGATAGAGATTCACTGCCGCTAATTTTGAAAAGAACATCAAAGTTTCCACCAGCTTTCGATTGGAATTCCAGCCGCTGCAAACTTTTCCTGGTTCCCAATAACTCCGATTCCTGTCTCGTATTTATCGCCAGTCCAACGCCAAAGAGTTTCTACTTCCGCGCGGTCACTCTCGAATCGCCCGGTTACAGATGCCAGTTCTTTTACTCTTCTTGTCCCGTCTGAACTAAGAGACATATGGACAACTAGGTCGAGTGCAGAAGCGACAGTTGGTGCAATAAATTTATGAGAAATGTTTTCGCCAGCTAAAAGTGGAAGAGTCTGCAATTTAGTAATGGCATCTCGCGCAGAGTTGGCGTGCAGTGTTCCCATGCCGGGGAGGCCGGAGTTAAGAGCAATTAGTAGATCGAGTGCTTCCGCCTCACGAACTTCTCCCACCACAATTCGAGAAGGTCGCATTCGCAGCGCTTCCTTAATCAATCTCCTTAATGCGATTGCACCTTCTCCTTGCATATTTTCACTTCTAGTTTGAAGCGCTACTAGGTCTGGAAGTACAGGCTTTAATTCAAATACTTCTTCAATAGTTATGACGCGTTCGTGGATTGGAGTTGCGGTCACAAGAGCATTTAGCAAGGTTGTTTTCCCTGATTGCGTTCCTCCACTTACGAGAATATTGAGCCCTGCCTGAACTGCTTTTTTGAGAGTTTGCGCGATATCTGTATTCATCGCTCCGCGTTCGGCGAGATCATCAATGGTCAGGTGTTGAAGCAAATGTTTACGAATATTCACCGCCCAATGTTGTGAAGTGATCTCCGGTATCGCAACGTGTAGACGACTGCCGTCAGGGAGTCGAGCATCTACAAATGGGTGTGACAGATCTAGCCGACGCCCACTCCAGATAAGGGTTCTATCAACTAGCTCTCTGACTTCATTCGCAGTTAGAACCAGGTTTGTAAGTTCACTTCTTCCTTGACGGGCGATAAAGATTCTTTGAGGTGAGTTGATCCAGATCTCTTCGATTGTTGGATCTGCAATCAGATCGGCAATGGGGCCAAAGGCAACCTCTAATTCCATGGCGTGAAGGTAGGCGCAAGGATGAGAGGAAGTTAACTCTCTATTGGAAAATGTGGATAGCTCTGACGGGGATTAACTGAGAGTTACTTTTTCCTAAAAGTCACTAAAGGTGAGCGCTTCATCATCTAATCGGTTTATAAAGTCGATCGCTAACTCTTTAAATGAGTACTTTGCACAAGCGTAGGAAATTGATGAATCTGGTGTCCCCTCAATCGCCCACTGCGCGACTAGCCTTTTACTTAATTGAGTCGCAAGTACTAGATCGCCACGAATCAGAAGACCGAATTCATTCTCGCCCAATCGAGCTTTTGCATCTTCGTAACGGAAAGAGTTTGTAATTAAATCGGCAAAAGAGATTAGCGTCGCTTCATAAACTGGAGTAGTTGAAGTGAGAACTAAGCGAATGGCGGTGATTTCAGTTAGATTCCGATTAGCAAGCGCAATCTCGCGCCTTAAAGTTTCATAATAATGTGGTGGCGCAGCCAATCTTGTTAAATTGTCGTGCAAGCCATCGTGCGCAAAACTCATACTGCTACCCTTCTGACTTATGAGCACCGATCCTGCCAAGCAAGAGCGCATGCGCTCCATCGTGTCCACCCTTCTATATATAGAAGGTGCGATCGTGTTATCCCTAGGAATCTGGATGGGGGTAATGGGAATTACTCACGAAAATCGCGAGATCCTGCCGTTGTTGGGCGTACTGCTCTTCTCCCTCGGTGGTGGGCTTGGTTTATTGGCTTGTGGCCGCGCATTTGCAGAGAGAAAGAATTGGGGAAGAGGTCCAGCGGTCTTGGCGAACTTAATCGCTTTAGGCGTTGCGCGTTATCAGTTCCAGGGAGACTTCTTAATCGGCGCTGTTCCACTTTTGATTTTATCGTTGCTCGTTTTGTATTTAGCTATCGCAATTGTTCCGCAAGGAAAAGAGAAGTAAGTCGTAAGTTATTAAAAGGGAACTATCTTTCGATCTTCCCAAAGTAATCCAGTAACGCTCTCGCTTCCGCGTTCTGAAATATCTGCAGTTGCTAACCAGATAGCAGTCTCGGCACCTTCTTCTACGCTACGTGGTGCATCGGGCCCGCCCATATCCGTGCGCGTGTGATTTGGACAAATTGCATCAACGTAAAATCCGCGAGCGCCGAGTCCAGTTTCGTGTGCGAGATTTCGTACGAGTGAATTAATTGCAGCTTTACTAATTCGATACGGGGCCAGTCCCCCGGCGCTTCCCGGTCCAGACATGCGACCCAAGCATGCAGAGTAGATAACCACGCGACCATCGCGCGCATCTGCCATGCCAGGTGCAATTGCATTTACCAAAATGAAAACTGAATTTAAATTGATGTTGAGAACGCGGTTCCATTCTGCATCTGTCGTGCGCATTGTCTTCGACATCTTCTCGCTCATTACTCCGTGGGCGAGTACTAAAACCTTTGGAATCGGAAGTGAGGTGGCAATTTGATTTGCCATATCCCGAGTCGCTGCTTGATCTTCTAGATCAACAGCGTGGGTTGTAATTGTTAGGCCAGATTGCGTAGCCGCGAATTCGCTTAGCAAGGATTGGCGAGCGCTTTCCAGACGCTCTTGATCTTTTGCGATCAACGCTAAATCAAAGCCCTTAGCTGCCAAGGCGCGCGCAGTTGCAAAGCCCAATCCACGGCTGCCTCCCGAGACGATAGCCAGCGGTCTCGAGGTGGCGGTTTCTAAATGCATGTGCCAACTCTGCCAACGAAGGTGGGCGCTGTCGCGCTGAGATTGGCTTTCTGGCCCTAGCCCCCAGAGTAATTGTGCTCAATATCGCGCCTTGGGTTGGCGAGATCGGATTTATACCTGCCACGCTCAGCCGATAGTCTTAGCCACGCATTAAACGTTTTTTTCCGCGTTAATCGTGAAGAAGGAGTTGCCAGTGTCGGCAGATTTCGGAGCCAATGATTGGCTCGTCGAAGAGATGTACGAGCGTTACCAAGCCGATCCAACTTCAGTCGAACCTTCATGGATTGAATTCTTTAAGACTTACTCACCCGGCGCCGCAACATCAGCGCCAGTTGCAACAACTTCAGCAAGTGCAGCGCAAGCAAGTACCGCACCAAAGGGCGGAACGCCGCCTGTTCCTAAATCTGCACAAAAAGTTTCTGCGCCAGCACCAGTTGCTGCTGCGCCCGTTGCACAAGTTTCGACACCAGTTGCTGCTGCGCCCGTTGCTGCTGCGCCACAAGTTTCGGCACCAGTTGCTGCTGCGCCAGTTGCACAAGTTTCGACACCAGTTGCTGCTGCGCCTGTTGCTGCGACACCACAAGTTTCGGCACCAACTCCCGCACAGGCTCCAGTTAAGCCAGTTCCGGTTTTAAATACACCAGGTGCTGCAACTTTGGAACCACTTCGCGGAGTTGCT
>CANHRF010000038.1 GCA_947463335.1 Actinomycetota bacterium | reverse complement strand
GGTAGGCGATCGCATTGAAGCGCTCGTTCTGCAAAAAGAAGATAAAGAAGGCCGCACAATTCTTTCTAAGAAGCGCGCACAATACGAGCGCGCCTGGGGAGATATCGAAGGCAAGAAAGAGCGCGACGAAGTTGTCGTCGGAACTGTTATTGAAGTTGTTAAGGGCGGCTTGATCGTTGATATCGGTCTTCGTGGCTTCCTGCCAGCATCACTCGTTGAAATGCGTCGCGTTCGCGATCTAACTCCTTACATTGGTAAGGAAGTTGAGGCTCGCATCATTGAACTCGATAAGAATCGCAATAACGTTGTTCTTTCACGTCGCGCATTCCTTGAGCAGACTCAATCAGAGTCACGCACAACCTTCTTGAACCAGCTTCAAAAGGGTCAAGTACGCACTGGCGTAATCTCATCAATCGTAAACTTCGGTGCATTCGTTGACCTTGGTGGCGTTGATGGTCTCGTTCACGTATCAGAGCTTTCTTGGAAGCACATTGATCACCCAGGCGAAGTTGTTGAAGTTGGCGACGAAGTAACTGTCGAAGTTCTAGAAGTTGATTTCGAGCGTGAGCGCGTATCTCTCTCACTTAAGGCAACTCAAGAAGATCCTTGGCAAGCATTTGCTCGCACCCACACAATCAATCAGGTTGTTCCGGGTGTTGTAACAAAGCTAGTTCCATTCGGAGCATTTATCCGTGTTCACGAAGGAATCGAAGGCTTAGTTCACATCTCAGAGCTAGCTGAACGCCACGTAGAAATTCCAGAGCAGGTTGTTGCTGTAGACGATGAGCTATTTGTAAAGATCATTGATATCGATCTTGAGCGTCGTCGCATCTCACTTTCTCTAAAGCAAGCCAATGAAGGTCATGAAGTCGAGATCGAAGCATTTGATCCAACTCAATACGGAATGGCTGCTCGCTACGATGCTGAAGGAAACTTCATCTACCCAGAAGGTTTCGATCCTGATACTCAGGAATGGAAGCCAGGCTTCGATGCACAACGTGAAGAATGGGAGCGCCAGTACCAAGAGGCGCAGACTCGCTTCCTTGCGCATAAGAAGCAGAAGGCAGAAGCGAAGGCAGCAGATGCTGCAGCCCCGGCTGCAGAAGAAGTTGTTGCGGAAGCAGCTGCTGAGTAATTAATTTTAAGAAAGAAAAGGCTCACCTTCGGGTGGGCCTTTTCTTATGCTCCCAGATATCAGGCTAGAGGTAGAGTTGGCGATATGTTGATCGTGGCCCTCACTGGAGGAATTGGTGCAGGTAAATCTCTCGCCGCACAATACTTCTCTGAACTAGGTGCTCGCGTTGTAGATGCCGACCAACTAGCTCGAGTGGCGATCGAGCGAGGCAGCGAGGGTTTCGATGAAGTTATCCTCCGCTTTGGAGAAGAGATCACGCGAAATGGAGATATTGATCGGAAAGCCCTGGCTGAAATTATCTTTGCAGATCCCAAGGCTAAAGAAGATTTAGAAGCGATTATTCATCCTCGAGTCCGCGAACTCTTCGCTGAAGTCGTTGCAGATTTAAATCAAGATGAGATTCTCATCTATGAAATCCCGCTTTTAGCAGAAACCGCATCGGCAAAGAATTTTGATTTGGTTATCACCGTTGAGGCGGATCTAGAGATTCGAAAAGAAAGATTGCGTAAACGTGGCATGTTTATCTCCGAGATTGAGAGACGGATAGCCACACAAGCGAGCCGCGAAGAGCGGATAGCGCTGGCAGATTATGTGATTATCAATGATGGCGATGTAGATGGGCTCTTGCGAGCGGTAGAAAACCTCTGGGAGGACTTACCGAGCCGAGCGAAGTAGGCTTAGAAAATGCGCCCGATCTCTGACCTACAACGAAGGGTCGAGCCCTTCCAGGTTATTAGCGATTATGTGCCCGCTGGAGATCAGCCACAAGCAATCGAAGAGATCGCCTGCAGAATTGATTCTGGTGTTCAGGATGTTGTCTTACTTGGAGCGACAGGTACAGGTAAATCCGCAACAACTGCTTGGTTGATCGAGCGCCTGCAAAGACCCACCTTGGTATTAGCGCCTAATAAAACTTTGGCGGCACAGCTGGCAAATGAATTCCGCGAACTCTTGCCAAACAACGCGGTTGAGTACTTCGTTTCTTATTATGACTATTACCAACCAGAAGCCTATGTTCCTCAGACCGATACTTTCATTGAGAAAGATTCCAGTGTTAATGATGAGGTAGAGCGCCTGCGCCACTCGGCAACAAACTCATTGTTAACTCGCCGCGATGTGATCGTGGTGGCAACCGTCTCGTGCATCTACGGTCTCGGAACCCCGCAGGAGTACATCGATCGCATGATTCGCCTAAAGGTGGGCGATGAGATTGAGCGAAATAAGTTACTCCGCAAATTTGTTGATGTGCAGTATCAAAGAAACGATATCGCCTTCGAACGCGGTACTTTCCGAGTTCGTGGCGACACTATTGAGATTATCCCGATGTATGAAGAGCTCGCGATCCGCATTGAAATGTTTGGCGATGAGATCGAGAAGATTATGACTCTACATCCACTCACCGGTGAAATTCTGCGAGATGAGACTGAAATCTACATCTTCCCCGCCACGCACTACGCCGCCGGACCAGAGACCATGAAGCGGGCAATGGGGGAGATCCAAGATGAATTGCAGATTCAGTTAAATCTCTTTGAGAAACAAGGCAAGCTCTTGGAAGCACAGCGCCTAAAGATGAGAACCACCTTTGATCTGGAGATGATGGAGCAGTTAGGTTTCTGTTCAGGAATTGAGAATTACTCCCGACATTTAGATGGTCGCGCTCCGGGTTCTGCACCTAACTGTCTCCTCGATTACTTCCCGGAAGATTTCCTATTGGTTATTGATGAGAGCCACGTGTCAGTGCCACAGATCGGTGCAATGTTTGAGGGCGATGCATCTCGTAAACGCACTTTGGTAGAGCACGGATTCCGGCTGCCAAGTGCCATGGATAACCGACCGCTGAAATGGCCGGAGTTTCTAGAGAGAGTTGGGCAGACAGTATTTCTCTCCGCCACACCTGGAAAATATGAGATGGCTAAAGTCGAAGGCGATGTTGTCGAGCAGGTAATCCGTCCGACCGGTTTGGTTGATCCGGCGATCATTATCAAGCCAGTTAAGGGCCAGATAGATGATCTCTTAAATGAGATAAATATTCGCGCCGAAAAGAATGAACGGGTATTAGTTACAACATTGACGAAGAAGATGTCAGAAGATTTAACTGATTATCTCCAAGAGCGTGGGGTTCGGGTGCGCTACCTGCACTCAGAAGTCGACACCCTACGCCGCGTTGAATTACTACGTGAACTACGCACAGGTGAATACGATGTTTTGATCGGTATCAACCTGCTTCGCGAGGGTCTTGATTTGCCAGAAGTATCTCTTGTCGCGATTCTCGATGCCGATAAAGAAGGATTTTTAAGATCGGCGACTTCGCTGATTCAAACAATCGGGCGCGCTGCGCGAAATGTTTCGGGCGAGGTACATATGTACGCCGACAATATAACTAAATCAATGGCGCAGGCGATCGATGAAACAAATCGCCGCCGTGCAAAGCAAGTCGCCTACAACTTAGAACGTGGCGTCGATCCGCAGCCGCTTCGCAAGAAGATCGCTGATATCACCGATCAAATCAATCGCGAGAGTGAAGATACCGAAGAGCTCTTATCTCACGAAAAGGGGGGAGCGAAGAAGTTAGCCTCATCCTCGGGACTTTTCGATAAATCCTCTACCTCTTTGCCGCGCAAGGACCTTATTGCGTTGATAGGCTCGCTCACCGATCAGATGAAGAATGCAGCAGCTGAGTTGCAATTTGAAGTCGCTGGACGCCTCCGCGATGAAATTAAATTGTTAAAGAAAGAGCTACGAATGATGGAAGAGGCCGGGGTTTGAGCATCGATAAGTTGGTAGTGCGTGGAGCGCGCGAACATAACCTTAAGAATGTTTCGATTGAACTTCCGCGCGATGCTCTAGTCGTTTTTACCGGGCTATCTGGCTCCGGTAAATCTTCTCTCGCCTTTGACACGATCTTCGCCGAAGGACAGCGACGCTATGTTGAGTCACTATCAGCATACGCGCGTCAATTCTTAGGGCAGATGGATAAGCCTGATGTTGATTTCATTGAAGGCCTATCGCCCGCGGTTTCTATTGATCAAAAATCAACGAACCGAAACCCCCGATCAACCGTCGGAACCATTACCGAGGTTTATGACTACTTACGTCTTCTCTTTGCGCGTGCTGGTCGGCCACATTGCCCCAACTGCGGAAAGGCAGTTACCCGCCAATCACCGCAGCAAATCGTGGATCAAATTCTGGAACTACCTCCCACAACTAAATTTCAAGTACTAGCTCCGGTAATCAGAGCACGCAAAGGTGAGTTCGTTGAACTCTTTAGCGATCTGATTACCCAGGGGTACTCTCGAGCGCGCATTGATGGAGAAGTTATCCAACTCGTAGATGCGCCAAAGTTAAAGAAGCAGGAGAAGCACACGATCGAAGTCGTGATCGACCGCTTAACCGCCAAAGAAGAGAGCAAGACTCGTCTGACTGACTCAATTGAAACTGCTCTTAAACTCTCATCAGGAATCGTTGTTCTCGATTTTGTTGATGCCAAGGGCGCAGATAAAGAGCGCACATATAGCGAGCATCTAGCTTGCCACGATTGCGAACTCTCTTTCGAAGAGTTAGAGCCTCGCTCTTTCTCATTTAACTCTCCCTTTGGCGCTTGTGCGGAATGTTCAGGTATCGGCACCAAGAAAGAAGTTGATATCGATCTCATCATCCCCGATGACTCAATATCGATTAATGAGGGTGCAATTGCGCCGTGGTCTGGGGGGCAATCCTCAGATTACTTCTTACGTTTACTCGAGGCCCTTGCGAAAGATCTGCCATTCTCGCTAGATGTGCCGTGGAAGAAGATTTCGATAAAGGCCCGTGAGGCGATACTCAACGGATACGAGTATGAAATCAAAATGAAGTACAAGGGTCGTTACGGAGCCCGTAATTACACAACTGGCTTTGAAGGGGTAATTCCTTTTATTCATCGTCGCCACGAGGAAACTGATAGCGATTACAGCCGCGATAAATACGAGGCCTATATGCGCGAGATTTCATGCGAGAAATGCAATGGCGCACGGCTAAAGCCGGAAGTTCTTGCCGTGACCATCGATGGAAAAAATATTTCAGAAATTTGCGATCTCTCTATTGCTGATTGCGACACCTTTTTAAAGCAGATCAAACTCAATAAGCGTGAGGCGCAAATTGCGGAACGTGTAATGAAAGAGGTCAACGCGCGCCTTGGTTTCTTACTCGATGTCGGTCTTGATTACCTGTCGCTAGCTCGCCCAGCAGGATCTTTATCTGGCGGTGAAGCGCAGCGAATTCGTCTTGCTACACAGATCGGCAGCGGACTCGTTGGTGTTCTCTATGTTCTTGATGAACCCTCCATTGGATTGCACCAACGGGATAACAAGCGCTTAATTGAAACCCTCACTCGTCTGCGCGATTTAGGTAACACCTTGATCGTCGTGGAGCACGATGAAGAGACTATCAGGACCGCGGATTGGATCGTTGATATCGGTCCCGGCGCGGGCGAACACGGTGGCAAAGTTGTTGTTTCTGGAAGTTACGAGGATTTAATCGCTTCCAAGGAATCAATTACAGGTGCGTATCTCTCCGGCCGTAAATCAATTGAAATCCCAAAGAAGCGTCGCCCCTTGGACGCGAAACGTAAGCTCGTTGTTAAAGGTGCTAAAGAGAATAACCTTAAAGATATTGAGGTAGAAGTACCGCTAGGAGTTTTTGTTTCGGTAACCGGAGTAAGTGGTTCAGGTAAATCAACGCTGGTAAATGACATTCTCTACACCGTGCTCGCCAACAAACTAAATGGCGCACGGTTAGTACCTGGTCGCCACCGAACAGTTACAGGCATTGAATTACTAGATAAAGTCGTACACGTTGATCAATCACCGATCGGACGCACCCCGCGTTCAAACCCAGCAACATATACCGGTGTATTCGACAAGATCCGCGCCCTTTTCGCTGAGACCAGTGAAGCAAAGATTCGCGGATATCAACAAGGACGCTTCTCCTTTAACGTTAAAGGCGGTCGCTGCGAGAACTGTTCGGGCGATGGCACGATTACAATCGAGATGAACTTTTTACCGGATGTATATGTACCTTGCGAAATCTGCCACGGTGCTCGCTATAACCGCGAGACTTTGGAAGTGCACTACAAAGGTAAGACGATCGCAGAGGTGCTAAATATGCCGATCGAAGAAGCGAGTGGCTTCTTTGAATCAGTTCCAGCGATTGCGCGTTATTTAAAAACCCTCAACGATGTCGGTCTGGGCTATGTTCGGTTAGGACAATCAGCGCCGACTCTCTCCGGCGGCGAGGCGCAACGAGTCAAACTGGCAACAGAGTTACAGCGCCGTTCAACTGGCCGAACAATATACGTCTTAGATGAGCCAACCACAGGTTTGCACTTCGAAGATGTTAATAAACTATTAACGGTTCTAAACCGCTTGGTAGATACCGGCAATACCGTTGTTGTGATCGAACATAACCTCGATGTAATTAAGAGCTCAGACTGGGTTATCGATATGGGACCTGAAGGTGGATTCCGCGGCGGCACAGTTGTTGCTGAAGGAACCCCCGAAGAAGTTGCGAAGATCAAAGAGAGTTACACGGGTCAATACCTGGCAGAGATTTTGAGTAGCAATCGCGCTCCCGTTAAGAAAAAAGCTGCCGTGAAGTAAATGTCTGATC
This sequence comes from Actinomycetota bacterium, assembly GCA_947463335.1. The sequence continues at coordinate 2,066 of CANHRF010000038.1, read as the reverse complement.
CCGCAAGTTATCGCCCGAAAGAGATCCCAGAACTTCCTGGCGTTTATCGTTTCTATAACGGAAAAGATAAAGTTATCTATGTCGGCAAAGCGAAGAATCTCAAGAATCGCTTAACTACTTACTTTGGTTCAAATCTAGCGCGCAAGACCCACCGCATGGTTCACGAAGCGGTGCGGGTAGATTGGACGATCGTAGGAACAGAGTTAGAAGCACTTGCACTGGAATTCTCTTGGATCAAGCAGTACCAGCCGACTTATAACGTTCAGTTTAAAGATGATAAGTCCTATCCATATCTGGCAATCTCGATGCAGGATGAGTTCCCACGTATCTTCATTACCCGCAAAGAGAAACGCCCCGGGCTCAAATACTTTGGACCTTACACAAATGCCTGGGCGCTACGAAATACCTACGAAGTTCTGCTCAAGGTATTTCCGGTGCGATCTTGTAGCGAAGCGAATTTCAAACGAGCCCAGCGCAGCAAACGCCAATGTTTATTAGGGGATATCGGTAAGTGTGCTGCGCCTTGCGTGGGCTGGGTTAGTCCAGAAGAACATCGTGAGATTGCAGTTAAGTTAGATGCCTTTATGGAGGCAGGGATGGAAGATATTCTTCCGAAACTCCGCGATGAAATGGAGCAAGCATCTAACCGTGAAGAGTTTGAACGCGCGGCGCGCATACGAGATCAAATCGAATCTTTTGAAAAGGCGCAGCGTTCTACTCAAGGAAATCTTTCAGATGATTTAGATGGTGATTTCATCGCAATTCACGAGGAAGGGTTACACGCAGCTGGTTCGATATTTATGGTGCGCCGGGGATCAATTAAAGGTTCTCGCTCTTGGATAGTCGACCAAGAACGCGCACTTGAAGGTGACGATCAAGTCGCTTCACTCTTCTTCTCGATCTACAACGGAGCGGCGCCTGCTGACATTCCTAATGAGATTTTCTTAAATCGCGCGCCCAATGATCAACTGGCACTTGAAGGATGGTTGAGCGGTTTGCGTGGCGCTAAGGTAGCGATCAAGGTTCCGCAGCGAGGCGAAAAAGTAGAACTCTTGCAAACCGTCGATCGCAATGCGCATTACGCCTTAATTCAATTCTTAAGTAAACGAGCTACTGATGCCGCAGTTAGTGGCAAAGCGCTCTTAGAGATTGAAGAGCAACTACAGTTGCCGCGAACCCCATTGCGGATAGAGTGTTTTGATATCTCAAATATCTCGGGAACCTCCGTAGTTGCTTCAATGGTGGTATTTGAGGATGGCTTGGCCAAGAAGAGTGAGTACCGCCGATTCATTATTGATACAAGTACCGCATCTGACGACACCCGTGCGATGCATCAAGTTATATCCAGAAGAATGAAACGCTTCCTAAACGAACGCGCTGCAGATGAATCCGATGTCGCAGAAATAGGCGGTAAGTTAAGTAAATTCTCTTACCCGCCACAGTTGATCGTTGTTGACGGAGGTGCGCCGCAAGTGGCTGCTGCGCAACGAGCACTCACCGAACTAGGCATTACCGATGTCGCGCTCTGCGGATTGGCCAAGCGCCTTGAAGAAGTCTGGTTGCCAGATAACTCAGATCCATTGATCTTGCCACGCACCAGCGAAGGAATGTATTTACTGCAACGGATTCGTGATGAAGCGCATCGCTTTGCGATTACCTTCCATAGATCTCGACGATCGAAGGTAATGCTGGAATCAGTTCTTGATGAGATTCCACAAATGGGGAGATCTCGCCGTGCCGCGCTCCTCGAACGTTTTGGTTCGGTCGCGGCGCTACGAAAAGCGAGCTTGATCGAGTTAGCGCTTACTCCGGGGATTGGTGAGAAGAGCGCGGAAGTAATCTTTGAGCATCTACAGCGTCAGCGCGAGAACGCTGAGGTGCAGGGTGTTGATATGCAGACGGGGGAGATCCTATGAATTTAGCGATCCTTGACAGTGCAGGCAGAATATAGACATGGCCACTAAAGAATTATTGATCGTAACCGGAATGTCCGGTGCTGGTCGATCCACGGTGGCACACGCTTTAGAAGATCTAGGTTGGTATGTCGTTGATAATCTGCCGCCTGC
>CANHRF010000037.1 GCA_947463335.1 Actinomycetota bacterium | reverse complement strand
TACGTCGCAAGCGGTTAAAAGAGCAGTGGGCGGTTCCTGATAAGGAAATGGCGGCGATGATCAACGCCGATGCTTTAGATATTGTTGAAGAAACTGTTTTGCTTGGCGCCGATCCAACTAAGGCGCGCACCTGGTGGCTTGGTGAAATTTCACGTATTGCAAATGAGAATGATTCAGCCCTCACCGACCTTTCAATTACTCCAAAAGATGTTGCGGAAATAGTTGCCCTCGTTGCCGCAGGTGAGCTCACAGATAAGTTGGCTCGCCAAGTTGTAGAAGGTGTAATTGCGGGGGAGGGTTCTCCGAGTGAGGTTGTCGCAAAGCGCGGCATTAAAGTTGTAAATGATGATGGCGCTCTAATGGCAGCAATCGAAAAAGTTTGTTCTGAACAAGCGGAGACCGCAGATAAAGTCCGCAACGGCCATATACCTGCAGCCGGTGCGCTAATTGGTGCGGTCATGAAAGAGACAAAGGGCCAAGCAGATGCTGCTCGAGTACGAGAGCTTCTACTTGGCCACTTAGGTCAAGCGAGTAGTTAGTGAAGGCCAGCGCCTTCTGTTTCAACCAGTGAATCTTTACCAACATTGATAAAGAAGAACAGCACAATTGCTCCAACAAATAAGAGCGCTGCGCTGAACTTAAATGCAACCGTGAATCCGTGAGTCATCGCGTACGGCATGACTTTATCGCCGAGCTGTGTGTTTGCAGCAGCAAAAGTCGTTGTTGCTGTAGCTGCCACGGTATTTAGAAGGGCGGTTCCGAGGGATCCACCAATCTGCTGGCTGGTATTAACCATTGCGCTTGCTACACCTGTGTCATGGTTTGAAACACCGTGAAGCGAAGTTGAAGTTAGCGGAATAAAAACTAGAGCCATACCGCTAGACATAATTAACAATGAAGGCAGGACATGAGTTGTGTATGACGTTTCAGGTGTTATCTGAGTCATCATCAGCAGTCCAACGCTAGCAGCGAGCAAACCTGGCACCATCAAAGGTTTTGGACCAACCTTTGGAAGCAACGTGGATGCAATTCCGGCGAAGACAATGATTCCTGCAGTAAATGGCAAGAATGCAAATCCGGACTTAAGTGGGCTGTAGCCAAGGATCACTTGTAGGTAGAGACCAAGGAACAGGAACATTGAGAATAAACCGGCACCGACCACAAGAGAACCGAGGTATGAACCACCGCGGTTGCGCTCAGTTACGACACGAAGCGGCATTAAAGGATTCTTCACCCGCATTTCAATCGCAACGAAGATAACCAATAGAACTACAGCCAGAACTAGGAATGTAATTGTTAGAGGATCTGACCAACCCTTTAGCGCAGCTTCGTTAAATCCATATGTAAGCGAGAACAAGCCAGTTGTTGCGGTGATTACTCCAGGTATGTCATATGTGTTATCTCCCGGAGCCTTTGATTCCTTGACAAACTTAACTGCCAAGATCGCAACTAAAATCGCAATTGGTGTGTTAACTCCCAGACACCAACGCCAAGAGAAGAATTCAGTTAGCGCGCCTCCCAAAATAAGGCCAATCGCCGCGCCTCCACCGGAAATTGCACCAATAACGCCAAATGCTTTTGCTCGCTCCTTAGGAACTGTAAAGGTTACTGAGATGATTGAAAGTGCTGCGGGTGCGAGCAGTGCACCGAATACTCCTTGTAGCGCGCGAGATGCGAAGAGCAAGCCTTGATTTGAGGCGATACCACCGAGGGCTGATGCTGCGGCAAAACCAATTAGCCCGATTAAAAAGATCTTTCTGCGCCCCATGTAATCGCCGATTCGGCCACCTAGCAGAAGAAGCGAACCAAATGCCAAGGTGTAGGCGGTAATGACCCAATGCTGATTGGCATCTGAGATTCCCAGTTCAAGCTTTGCACTCGGGATCGCAATATTCATGATCGAACTGTCGAGAACGATTATTAACTGAGCGGTTGCGACTACAAATAAAGTTCGCCATCTGGTTGGGTCGAGACCATCGGTTCCTAATTGGACAGGCTTTTGTGACACAAATATCTCCTCTGGAAGATTAATTAACGAGTATTACTGGAGTGAATGAGCAGAGTCTATTAGACTCAACGCTATGGCGAAGATGAATCCAAGGTCCAGTTTGGTCACAGATGGTTTAGAGCGAGCCCCTAACCGTGGAATGTTACGTGCGGTTGGTATGGGTGATGAAGATTGGGCAAAACCGCAGATCGGCATTGCATCATCTTGGAATGAAATCACCCCATGTAATCTCTCACTAGATCGTTTAGCGAAAGCATCTAAGCAAGGCGTGATTGATGCTGGTGGATTCCCGATGCAATTTGGAACAATTTCGGTCTCGGATGGAATTTCGATGGGCCACGAAGGAATGCACTTCTCGCTCGTTTCACGCGAAATCATCGCTGATTCTGTCGAGACTGTGATGCAAGCAGAGCGTTTCGATGGAATGGTTACATTTGCTGGTTGCGATAAATCTCTACCCGGAATGATGATGGCGGCAGCTCGTATCGATGTTGCATCTGTCTTTGTTTACGCTGGTTCAACTATGCCAGGACAGTTAGATGGAAAAGATGTCACGATCATCGATGCCTTCGAAGCAGTCGGTGCTTGTGCGCGCGGATTGATTACCAAAGAACGACTTGATCAAATTGAACGAGCAATCTGTCCGGGTGAAGGTGCTTGTGGTGGCATGTACACCGCTAACACAATGGCAAGTATCGGAGAAGCGATCGGTCTATCTCTTCCTGGTTCTGCTGCACCTCCTGCGATTGATCGCCGCCGCGATGCCTTTGCCGTTAAATCTGGCGCTGCAGTTGTCGAGCTGATTCGTCAAGGAATCACCACGCGCGATATTTTGACAAAGCGCGCCTTTGAAAATGCGATAACAATTTTGATGGCGCTCGGTGGATCAACAAATGCAGTGCTCCATCTATTGGCTATTGCGCACGAAGCAGAAGTCGATCTCGAATTAGATGACTTCCACAGAATCGGATCTAAAGTTCCACTTCTTGGAGATTTAAAGCCTTTCGGACGTTACGTCATGAGCGATATGGATAAAGTTGGTGGAGTACCAGTCGTGCTAAGAGCGCTACTCGATGCTGGCTTACTGCACGGTGATGTAATGACCGTGACCGGCAAAACTATGGCGGAAAACCTTGCGGGGATTAATCCACCTGATGTTGACGGTGATATTTTGCATGCGATTTCAAAACCGCTATCAACCGATGTCGGCATCACAATTCTGGGTGGCTCTCTTGCACCTGAAGGCGCTGTTTCTAAGACTGCTGGTATTGGAATTGAAACTTTTGAAGGTCCAGCTCGCGTCTTTGATCGCGAACCTGCAGCGATGGCTGCCGTGGAGAACGGAACAATCAAAGCAGGCGATGTAGTTGTTATTCGCTACGAAGGTCCAAAGGGTGGACCAGGTATGCGCGAGATGTTGAGCGTTACTGGCGCAATAAAAGGCGCAGGATTAGGAAAGTCAGTTTTACTTTTAACTGATGGACGTTTCTCCGGTGGGTCTACTGGATTATGTGTGGGCCACATTTCACCTGAAGCAGTCGATGGCGGCCCAATCGCATTTATAAAAGAGGGGGATCTAGTGCGAATTGATATTAAAGCTCGCACCTTGGATCTCTTAGTAGATCCCGCGGAACTGGAATCCCGCAAAGTCGGCTGGAATCCACTTCCTCATAAATTTACGCGCGGAGTGCTGGCCAAGTTCACTAAATCAGTGGGCTCTGCCTCTAAAGGCGCGGTCTGCGGGTAGTTTCACAATCTGAGACTTACATCTCAAACCTTGACTCATGCGCTCTCCGCGTTGGAGAATAAGGCTATGCAAAAGACGTTAGCGCTTATCTCTTCATCTTCAGTAATTGTGGTGGTGATTCGATAGCGCGTGCCTTTTTAAAGCACGCGCCCTCAGATATCTGAGGGTTTTTTCATTTCTCTATAAAGAACGCAAAAGAAAGTTAACAACTCGAACGGAAAGGAGTAAGAAGATGGCACACGTACCTACCGCCAACGGCACCGCAATGACTGGAGCAACTTCATTGGTGAAAAGCCTAGAAGCTGCCAATGTAGATGTGATGTTCGGAATTCCAGGTGGCGCAATTCTTCCTGCTTACGATCCGATTTATGACTCAACTATTCGCCACATCTTGGTCCGCCACGAACAAGGCGCAGGCCATGCGGCAACTGGGTATGCACAAGTAACCGGTCGCGCTGGAGTTTGTATCGCCACCTCAGGACCCGGTGCAACAAATCTTGTAACACCACTTGCCGATGCGGCAATGGATTCAGTTCCAATGGTTGCAATTACTGGCCAGGTGCCATCGGTTGCAATCGGCACTGATGCCTTTCAAGAAGCTGATATTCGCGGCATCACAATGCCATTTACTAAACATAACTTCCTGGTTACCAACGCCGATGAAATCCCACGCGTAATCGCTGAGGCATTTCACATTGCAACTTCAGGTCGCCCCGGCCCGGTACTAGTAGATATCGCTAAAGATGCGCTGCAAAAGCAGACTACTTACGACTGGCCAACTTCAATTAACTTAGCGGGATATAAACCACAAACCCAACCTAATCAAAGCGCGATCAACGATGCGGCGGCGCTCATTGCCCAATCTGCAAAACCAATCTTTTATGTTGGCGGCGGAGTTATCAAAGCCAATGCTTCACGTGAACTTATGCAGCTCGCGGAACTTCTTGGCGCACCTGTCGTAACCACTTTGATGGCGCGTGGCGCTTTCCCTGATTCACACCCATTGCACCTTGGAATGCCAGGTATGCACGGAACTGTTGCAGCGGTTACTGGTCTTCAAAAGGCTGACTTACTTATTACTTTGGGTGCTCGATTCGATGATCGCGTAACGGGCAAACTCTCGACATTTGCGCAAAATGCCAAGGTTATTCACGCAGATATCGATCCTGCTGAAATCGGTAAGAACCGTTATGCCGATGTTGCTGTGATTGGTGATTTGCGCGAGACGATCAAAGCTTTAATTCCTGCGCTTACCGCTACTTTGGCGAAGGGTAGAGCGGATCTCGCTCCTTGGTTGGCTAGCGTAAATAAATTAAAGGCGACTTACCCGTTGGGATATGACACACCTGCTGATGGTGCGCTCTCACCTCAATTTGTAATTGAACGTCTCGGAAAAATTTGCGGACCAGACACAATATTTGCTGCTGGTGTTGGCCAACACCAGATGTGGGCATCACAATTTATTAGTTACGAAAAGCCAAGAACTTGGCTTAACTCAGGCGGTGCGGGAACAATGGGATATGCCGTTCCGGCAGCGATGGGTGCAAAAGTCGGTGCACCAGATACAACAGTTTGGGCGATCGATGGCGATGGTTGCTTCCAAATGACTAATCAAGAGTTAGTTACTTGTGCGCTAAACAATATTCCAATCAAAGTAGCAATTATCAACAATGAAAGTCTGGGAATGGTTCGCCAATGGCAGACCTTGTTCTATGACAGTCGTTATTCAAATACCAGCTTGGAATCTAAGCGCGTGCCTAACTTCCCAATGTTGGCTGAAGCAATGGGATGTGTTGGACTTTCTTGCGAGAGCCCAGCCGATGTTGATGCAACAATCGAAAAGGCTATGTCGATCAATAACCAACCGGTAGTTGTTGACTTCCGCGTTCATCGTGATGCGATGGTTTGGCCGATGGTTGCCGCAGGAACATCTAACGATGAAATCATGATCGCTCGCGCAACTGCGCCTGACTGGGATTCACAGGAGCTCTAATGGCTATTCATAAACTAGAAGTTCTCGTTGAAAACGAGCCAGGTGTATTGGCTCGTGTAGCTGGCCTATTTGCCCGCCGTACTTACAACATTGATTCGCTAGTTGTCGGCCCAACCGAGAACTCGAAGATCTCAAAGATGGTTATCGAAGTAAGCGTAGAAGGGCACTCACTCGAGCAAGTAATTGCTCAACTAGATAAGTTGATTAATGTGATCCGCATCGAAGAGGTTCTCGAAGGTGCGATCAGCAATACCAAGCACGACACCCAGCCTGATTATCAGAACTAAAAACTACTCAAAAACAAAACTAAGGGAGAACTACCGTGGCAACGATGTATCACGAAGAAGATGCAGATCTATCAATCATCCAGGCGCGCAAAGTCGCGATCATCGGCTACGGCTCACAGGGCCATGCACATGCGCTTAACCTGCGCGATTCTGGCGTGGATGTAAGAGTTGGTCTAAAGGAAGGTTCTGCATCTCGCGCCAAGGCAGAAGCTGAAGGTTTGCGCGTTGTCTCTGTTGCTGAAGCAGTTAAAGAAGCAACGGTAATTATGATCTTGGTACCTGATCACTTGCAGCGTCACGTATATACCGCTGAAATTTTGCCTAACCTCAAAGATGGTGACGCGCTCTTCTTCGGACACGGATTTAATATTCGCTTCGGTTACATCAAGCCAGCAGCAAATGTAGATGTTTGTATGGTTGCGCCAAAGGGTCCAGGACATATCGTTCGTCGCGAATATGCCGGTGGACGTGGCGTACCTGTAATCGTTGCAGTTGAACAAGATGCAACAGGTAACGCTTGGCCACTAACACTTTCATACGGCAAGGCGATCGGCGGACTTCGCGCCGGTGGAATCTTGACCACCTTTACTGAAGAGACAGAAACAGATCTCTTTGGTGAGCAGTCAGTACTTTGTGGTGGCGCATCACAGCTAGTTATGTACGGCTTTGAAACGCTTATCGAAGCTGGTTATCAACCAGAAGTTGCTTACTTCGAATGCTTGCACGAACTTAAGTTGATCGTTGACTTGATGTTCGAAGGCGGAATCGCAAAGCAGCGTTGGTCAGTATCTGACACCGCTGAATATGGCGATTATGTTTCAGGCCCACGCGTTATTGATCCAAGCGTGAAGGTACGAATGAAGGAAGTTTTAGCTGACATTCAATCAGGCGCATTTGCTAAGCGCTTTATCGATGATCAAGATGCAGGCGCACCAGAGTTCAAGGCGCTTCGCGCAAAGGGTGAAGCTCATCCAATCGAAGGTACTGGCCGCGAACTACGCAAGATGTTTAGCTGGATAAAGACTTCTAATAAGGATGATTACCGTGAAGGAAGCGCGGCGCGTGGGTAAACCTGTTGTTTTAATCGCTGAAGAGTTAAGTCCGGCGACGCTAGAGGCGTTGGGTCCGGATTTTGAGGTACGCAATTGCGATGGTGCAGATCGCGGTGAATTACTCGCCGCACTGGCCAAAGGCGTTGATGCGGTCTTAATTCGTTCTGCAACGAAGATGGATGCTGAAGCGATTGCTGCAGCTAAAGGGTTAAAGGTTATTGCTCGTGCAGGTGTTGGTTTAGATAACGTAGATATTCCAGCAGCGACTACCGCTGGAGTAATGGTTGTTAACGCACCAACATCAAATATCGTTTCTGCAGCGGAGCTCGCCATTTCTTTATTGCTCGCCTCTGCTCGCTTTATCTCACCTGCGCATGCGGCTCTTCGCAACGGCAAGTGGGCGCGTTCTAAATACACAGGCGCAGAACTATTTGAGAAAACTCTCGGAATCGTGGGCTTTGGTCGCATTGGTCAACTTGTTGCCCATCGCATGCAAGCCTTCGGAATGAACGTTGTTGCTTACGATCCTTACTTACAACCATCTCGCGCAGCCCAACTTGGCGTTGAATTAGTTGATCTCGATACCTTGCTTGCGCAGAGTGATTTCATCACTATTCACTTGCCAAAGACAAAAGAAACCGCAAACTTAATCGGTGTTGAAGCGTTAAAGAAGGTAAAGCCTTCGGTGCGAATCATCAACGCAGCACGTGGTGGCGTTCTCGATGAGGCCGCACTTCACGATGCGATCGTGGAAGGCCGTGTTGCCGGAGCTGGTCTCGATGTTTATGTCACCGAACCTTGCACCGATTCGCCGCTCTTTCAGCTCGATCAAGTTGTTGCAACACCACACCTAGGCGCATCTACCGATGAAGCGCAAGAACGTGCTGGTATTGCAGTTGCGGTTTCAGTTCGCAAAGCGTTAGCGGGAGAACTTGTTCCTGATGCGGTAAATGTCAAAGGCGGCGCAATCCACGAAGAGATTCGTCCATCGCTTCCACTCGTGGAGAAGATGGCGCAGATCGCAACTGCAATCGCAGGTGAATTGCCAACCAGCCTCGATGTTCATGTCCGAGGAGATATTTCCGAACACGATTCATCAATCTTGGCTATCAGCGCACTCAAGGGAGCCTTGCTTGCAACCGGTGCTGAAGATGTCACATATGTGAACGCTCCAGGCCTGGCCGCTGCACGCAACTTAACTGCGACTTCTGATAGCGATCCGGTGAGCCCTGAATATCGCAGCATGATTTCGCTTCATTGCGCACTCAGTAATGGGAAGTCAATCACTGTCGATGGAACGCTTATGGGTATTCGCAAAGTTGAGAAAATCATTGCGATCGATGGCTTTGATTTAGATCTTCCTCCAGCAGATAATTTATTGTTCCTTCGTTATGCAGATCGTCCCGGTGTAGTCGGTGCAGTCGGTAACGCGCTCGGTAAGGCAAATATCAATATCGCAGGAATGCAGGTTGCCCGCGCTAGCGCTGGGGGAGATGCACTGATGGCGATTACCGTTGACTCACCGGTTTCGGATGCGATTGTTAGCGCCGTAGCTAAAGAGACTGCTGCTTTATTAGTTCGATCTGTAACGTTAGTTAACTAAGGAAGGAAGATAATGAAGAAGATAAATCTCGCAGTCATAGCCGGAGATGGCATCGGCCCTGAAGTTATTGCTCAAGGACTTCGCGTATTAGATAAAGTCGCCGCTAAACATGGCGTCACTTTTGAGAAGACCGAGTATGACTTAGGTGCTGCCTACTGGCATCGCACCGGCGAAGCCCTTCCTGATTCTGTAATGGCAGAGTTAGCTAAGTCAGATGTCATCTTGCTCGGCGCAGTTGGAGACCCAACTGTTCC
>CANHRF010000036.1 GCA_947463335.1 Actinomycetota bacterium | reverse complement strand
TGTAGCGCTTGCGCAGCAAAGTAGCCGGCCGGACCAGCACCGACGATTGCTACTTTATATGACGCCATAGTTGATTCTATTCGCAAGCTGGAGCGAACTAAAACTTTCCTCTGGCAAATCTAAAGATATTCTTAAAGCCGCCGAAATTTCGATAGTTCTTCAAATAGAAAGCAGTCCTAACCAACGGGGCGTAAACGCCAAAGACTCTTGAGAAAACTTGAGCACGAGCTCGCAAATCTGACTCTGTGCCCCAACGGCTTCCTGAACTTTCTGCGGGATGGATGGCAATCGTTAACGGTAAGAATCTCGCTTTGCCACCTTTCTTAAGAAGGTCGGTGATGAATATGTACTCATCGCCTAAGTAATTTTCTACACCGGCTCCGAAACTTTCATCGAATCTCACGCCTCTTCTCTTAGCGCTTTCCACTCTGACAATCATCTCGTAAGTTGCCGCTTTAGCTGAATTAAACTTATTTAAATCAACTTCCTTACTTGGGTAAGTTTTGCGAAGTTTGCCATTTGTATCTATCGCTTGTGCCAGCACAAGATCACAATCCGAATTGGCTTCAAGATAAGAAATCGCTGCATTTACGCCATCGTTCAAGAAAGTGATTTCATCATCGGCGAAAAGCAAATACTTGGTTGTCGTATTCTCTAAAACGACATTTCGGCTCTTAGCGACGCCTTTCTCGCTTTTGGTAATTGACCGAAACTTAAAGCTGGTTGGTAGGGCTATTTCGACACTATTGGGATTCTGTATAGAGATAAGTATTTCGTGGGGTACCGCTAACTCTGGTGGAGAAATGTTCGATATACGCTCGGCTAGCGTCGAGTAGCCAACGGTAAGAATATCTTCTGACATTTAAGCAATTCTTAATTTTTGACTAGATACCCACTGGATAGATGACACCACCAGGAATAAAACTCCGAAGTACCAAACAAGTGGAGTTAAGGACCATGAGAAGGCTATGAAAATTCCCAGGATTGCGAGGCGACCCAGGATGAATGCGCCAGCAAGTGAAAGCCACTTTGGTTTATGTTCGCCTTGCAACGCTCGATAGAGGTTGTCGTAATGGCCATAGATAATTGCAAAGAGCAACAAAAATGCAGTTGGGCGATTTAGATCGGCAATTAGCGTTAGGGCAATGATGGCCGAACCTTCAATTGCTCGCAGTATTGATGGTTCAAACCAATCAAATCTATTGGTTGATTTAGGGTTCTTAAAGAAATCCAATTGATCATCAATTAGCTCTTTATTTACTCGTGCTTTTGGCCAAGTGCGCGAAACAGTAATTCGGGCTCTAAAGACAACAATGATTGATATCGCGGCCAGAATCGGCATTATTGTGAAGGTAAATGCTGCACCGCCAATTACTGATGAGGCACTTATAACCAACCAGCGTTCGCCAATGGGGAATTGGACCGCTTTCTTAGCCCAGTATTGCAACCGTGATTTCTTCGCTTTTTTGAGAGGAACAAATCCATCGTGGGCTTGCTTGAAATCAATTATCGGTAAATCGGTGCTTCTAACTTTGTTGATTCGCGCAAAGTTGTAATCAGATAGATGTCGAACTGCCTGAAATACCATCATTGCCATCGCTGGAATCCAGAGTTCTTCACCATTTCTGGCAGCACCGTAGGCGAGTCCGAAGAAGACTAGATACTCTTTAATTCGGTCTGTGATTGCATCAAGCCAAGCACCGAGTTGTGAAAACTTACGCGTGTAACGTGCTAATTCACCGTCTACACAATCAACAATAATGCTGAGTTGCAGAAGTATCGCCCCTGTGAAAATCGACCAGAAATCTCCGCGGCTAAACTCATAAGCCGAAAGCAGACCAATCGCAAAAGAGATTAGCGTTATCTGATTTGGGGTAACTCTTAAGCGCACCGCCGCCCAGGTGAACAATTTTGAAAATTTACGGAGTACAAAGACTGAGAAGAAGCCATCGTTTGCCCGATTCGCCATTTTCAGGCGGAGTCTGCCCTCATTTAGGGAGTCAATTTCTGTGCGTACTTTCGCTCTCTCTTGGGCGTCGTTGCTGCGAATATAGGGCGCGAAAGTTAACTGTGCGCTGGCTACATAAATACCGGCTCTGACCAAAGCAACCAAGATTAAGTCGAGTGAATTACCGCTTACACCTGATTTCGCCGCTGCAGATAGCGCGGTTCTTACATCATCACGTTGGTTCTGAGATAAACGAAGCGCTCCAACAAAAGTACTGTTGCCACCACCTGCGCTATGGAAAGACGAGCCTGCTCCAACAACTCTGTCGCCAATCACTCTTGTTTCTCCGTCATATTTAGGAGCAACTAAAGCTGTGGCGGTCTTGCGGGGATAATCGGTTAAGAGTTCCAAGTGAGGCTGACTAAATACTGAAGCTTCATCGATCAGAATTAAATCCGTCTTGCTATCGATAAATGCAGTTAAGACCTCATCAATTTTCGTCGCGTCATTAGTCGTGATCGTTAGAAAATTGTTTTTCATATCCCTTAATATATCGTGATTCTTACTCGCTGTGGGTGCGCGCTCTTGCAAATCGCATTAGCGCGGTTGAAATGTTTGAGAAATTAGAATTTTGCATTCGTAAACCAAAGAAAAGAACAATTGTGTTTGAACTGCTGATCTCACCTGTGTAGTTGAGATAAATCAACATTGCCAAGAGAATCAACATCGCAATACTGGAGATAAGAATTCCTGTTTCTCCGGACTTAATTCGGGTGCCTATTCGGACAACATTTGGAATAGGGGCCTTATTGTTTTTAGCGACTACAAAGCCGCGTTGAGCCTCGATCTGTTTATTAAATAGCTTTCCATATACCTGGAATACGATCAAAACGATCAATAGATTGAGAAGGCCAAATGACCAGTTTAAGTAAGTGAAGAAGACAAGGATTACTCCTAATTGAGTAATCGAACTCAGTAAATTTGTCAGCTCAAATGCAAGTGACCAACGCCAATTATCCTTGGCTCCAGTTAACTCATTTTTAGATGCTTTAAAAGCGTTATCAAAGAATCTCACTCTATAAAGTCGTTGGAGAAACTGCCCTCCCCTAGTAAGTCCGAAGAAGAGAAAGAAGACTGTAACCAGCAAAGCGAGAGTCGTTTGGCTCATGCTGCCTTCATTTAAAATTATCTGCGTAAATAATTTGGCCACAGCGAGCTCTGAAATTGAAATCATTGCCGCGATTAGAACTAATCCCAATAGAACCAATCTGTATTTATTTGTGGAAAAGAGATCGATTAGTGCGGCGTAAAGTTCCTTGGCAACGAATAGCATTATTTATTGACTCCTCAGTTTAGAAGAAGTTGTGATGGCCACAATATGGCCGAGAGTAACAAAGGCAGCTATCAAGAGCGCGGTTGTTAGAGAGGCTCCAAAACTTCCAAATAAAACAATTAAAATTGTGAACTCGACTGAATGAAAGATTCTTTGGGCAGGGAAATAATTGAACACTTTTCGGATCGAACGCAGTATCCCTTTGACCGGGAGATTCACTCCCTTTGTATCTTGAATCTTCTCTAGTCCCGAGAAGGCTCTCGCCACATGAACCGCATCATTTAAGCCCTTGTTTATTAGTACAAGTACGGCAAGCAGGACGCCAAAATATGGGTAGATCGAACTAGTAATCGGTTCACTTGGCCATCCGGCAAGGCGAAGTCCGAAGCAGATTGGCAGTAAAGATTCCGCCAAGTAATGGCCTAATTTATCTAAGAAAATACCCATAGGAGATTTTGTATTTCTCCATCTGGCGACTTCTCCGTCACAACAATCCCACAACATCTGCATCTGACTTAAGAACAGGGCAAGTGCAATTCCGACCCATCCTTGAATCAGCAGTGCAGGTCCTATGGACGCTCCAGTGATAATCATTAGCCAGGTAACGCCGTTGGCAGATATTGAAGTTCGCAGAAGTGCTCTGGTTAAGTAAGGTGAGATTCTCCGTAAATACAGATCTGCTACCCAATGCTCGGATGTGGATCTGCCAGTTACAGAAATTGGTTGTGAAATTTCTCTTATCTGCGCGATTGTTGGGCGACTAGGTCTCTCTGTCATTTCGAGTTACCCCAATATTGTGGTCGGCAAGAAATCTTTAATATTTGATGCAGGTGGGTGGTCCAAAGATTTCCCGTCATAAGCGGTAATCTATCGTGCTTAAGCGATAATTTTCGGCATGGTTAGGTCAAGAGGATAAAAAATGGCTATTCAAGTTGTAATTCTGGCAGCTGGCATGGGAACTCGATTAGGAAAGCCTTGGCCTAAGCCACTCACTGTCCTATCCGACGGCCGTTCGATTATGCAACAGCAAATGGAGAACGTTTCACAAGTATTTGGCGATAAAGCAAGAATCACCGTTGTTGTTGGATTTAAACTTGAGATGATTATCGAAGCTCACCCTTCAGCAAGTTTCGTTTACAACGAGGTTTACGATCAGACAAATACCTCAAAGAGCCTATTAAAAGCTTTGATTGCAAGCCAGGAATCTGGTGTTCTTTGGCTCAACGGTGATGTTGTTTTCGATGCAAAAGTTTTGGAGCGCGTTGCTTCTCGAATTGAATCTGAAAAATCCTTCGTATGCGTAAATACGTCAGCAACAGCGGAAGAAGAAGTTAAGTACACCGTGGATTCCAACGGTTTTATTAAAGAACTTTCTAAGACAGTGCAAGGTGCGCTCGGGGAAGCAGTTGGAATTAACTTTATTTCGGCGAAAGATAAGGACTCTGTAATCGCCCAGCTCAAAGCGTGTGGAGATCAAGATTATTTCGAACGCGGCCTTGAACTTGCTATTGAAAAGAATAACGTTCAGATAGAGCCAGTCGATATTTCAGATCTATTCGCCGTTGAGGTTGATTTCCAGGCCGATCTCGATCGAGCAAATGAAGGACTTAAATAAAAACTTCTAGTTTAAAAATTAACCGCGCCAAGATTGATTCAGTGGGCGACCTTCGGCATACCCAGATGCGGATTGAATTCCAACCACAGCACGCTCTGCAAACTCTTCTAGCGATCTAGCTCCTGCGTATGTACAAGATGAGCGAAGCCCAGAAATAATCTCATCGATTAAATCTTCAACGCCCGGACGAATTGGATCTAAATACATCTTTGATGAAGAAATTCCTTCTTCAAATAGCGCCTTACGAGCGCGATCGAATGCATCTTCCTTAGAAGTACGTGCGGCTACTGCACGCTTGGATGCCATGCCGAAAGATTCCTTATATGGGCGGCCAGCGCTATCGCGAAGTAGATCACCAGGTGATTCATATGTACCTGCAAACCAAGAGCCAATCATTACTTGTGATGCGCCAGCGGCAAGTGCGAGCGCAACATCGCGCGGATGGCGAACGCCACCGTCAGCCCAGACGTGCTTTCCGAGCTTCTTCGCCTCTGCAGCACATTCAAGTACGGCAGAGAACTGTGGGCGGCCTACGCCTGTCTGCATACGTGTTGTGCACATCGCACCTGGACCTACGCCGACTTTAATGATATCTGCGCCCGCTGTGACTAAATCGCGAACGCCTTCTGCTGTGACAACGTTACCTGCAACGATTGGTACGCCTAGGTCTAGTTTCTTAATTATCTGCAGCGCTTCGATCATCTTCTTCTGATGCCCGTGTGCGGTATCAACAACGAGAATATCTGCACCGAAAGAAACTAGTTTTGCTGCCTTTTCTGCGATATCACCATTAATTCCAACTGCAGCAGCGACACGTAAGCGACCCTTGCCGTCTAAAGCTGGCTTATACAAAGTTGCACGTAACGCGCCTGTGCGAGTGACGATTCCCACGAGCTCGCCATTTGCTGAAACAACTGGAGCAACAGTGCGCACCTTCTCGTTGAGAAAATCAAATGCTTGTCGTGGATCTAAAGTGTCAGGCATAGTTGTTAATTCCTGTGTCATTACCTGACCAAGCTGTGTAAAGCGATCAACGCTTTGAAGGTCCTCTTCGGTAATGATTCCAACCGGCTTCTTACCTTCAACAACAACAATGGCTCCGTGGGCGCGTTTATTTATCAAACTTGCGGCATCTGCAACAGTCTGTTGTGGAGTTAAAGTAATTGGTGTTTCAAAGAAGGTATGGCTGGCTTTAACTGAAGAGATAACTTCTTCAACAACTGCCAATGGAATGTCTTGTGGAATTACTACAACGCCACCTCGGCGAGCAACAGTTTCGGCCATACGTCGACCTGCGATCGCAGTCATGTTTGCAACGACCAATGGAATTGTTGTTCCGGTGCCGTCTTGAGTATCTAGATCAACTTCCATACGACTGGAAATCTCTGAATTAGAGGGTGCCATAAAGACATCGTCATAAGTTAGGTCGAATTGCGGCGCAGTTATAAAACGCATATCTAGAACCCACCTTTTTTATGAAATACAACGAGCGGAGACGAGGAGATTTGAACTCCTGAAGGCGATTAAACCTTACCTCGTTAGCAGTGAGGCGCACTCGACCGGGCTATGCGACGTCTCCAAGTACAGGTGAGAGTTTACAGGATGGGGGAATATCCACCTAAACCCTATTTACCGAATACCGCAGCGTATAAATCCACTCCGCGAACGATTTGTATTAGAAGAAGGAATACCAGAACCCCAAGGATTCTGTAAGCGGTATTTCCTATCGGAGACTTTTTCCAATCGCTCTCGGGCTCTTTAACCATCTTTCCTAGGATGCTTAAAATCAATCCAGGGATTGCAAGGGCTACAAACGCCCATTCTAGGAAAGTGCGAGGGTTTGCAAATAGCCCCTGAATAAAGGTCGCAGCAAATGTTCCAATGAAAACCATGGCAACGATCTTGAAAGCTCCGCTTGGCATTAATCGGTAAAGAATTGAAGTCTTTGGAAACTTCTTGCCTACGGTGAGGCCGATAATCGTAGGAGCAGCCATAATCAATGTTCCAAGGAAGAGTTTTAGATTAAATCCAATAAATGGCATTGCAAGTTGGATAAAGATAAAGATCTTCAACTCCAGGCTTATTACTTTATGAATAGTGTCTTGCGATTTAAATTCGCCAGAAACAGCATCGATACGTTTTGGATAGTTATAAGTTGCAAAGTCTTCCAGAATCAATCGAACGAGAACAAACACGGCCGTCCACCAAGCTATCTGATTGGCGTGGAAGGTAATCAACAACTGAATACCAGCCAATGCGTTTAATCCACCGATTAACTTGGACATAGTCCAACCAGTTAACAATAAAGCTAACGCATAATCAGTTGCTCTCTCCCATGTGTCATCACGATCACTAGTAAGGCGACGTAGCGGGCGAATCGCACTTGCGAGAAGCGCAGGAGCGTAGAAGATGATGTAAAGACCAGCCACAGTAAGAATTTCATCTCTCGATGAAAGATTGCCTGAAATCGCTACGCCAAGAGCGAAAATAAATCCAGCAACAAAGCCAGCTAACGCATCTAAGTTTGCGAGTGCAATAATTCCCATGACTATCCACAAGGCCGGTGGAAGTGCTTGGCCAGATGTATCAATTACAGCCATTACCCCTAGAAATGCTGCAGGAATAATTGTTAGTGGTGCAAGAGAGCCAAACATTGCCCGCAGATAGGTTCCATCGGCGAGAGTGCGCGCAAAGAGGGGTAGATGGCGAGAAATCCGAGTAACCAAGCCTGCGAAAAGTGCGTCGCTTGTTGTTGAACCTGGTCTGCGCCAGGTATTACTCAAATCTCCCTTACCTGGTTCACGATTAACTTTATCGAGATCTCCAGCGCTGATTGAAGAAAGATCATCTTGTTCTTTATCTTCAGAGTCAGATTCTCCCTGATTATCCTCGCTAGATTCCTTATCCTTTTCGGAAGATTCACTATTGGAATTACTGTTCTGTCCTACTGCGCTAGCGCCAGCTGCAGAGAGTGTGGCAAGGACAGCAAAAGCGGCGATCGCTAGATCTTTTGTTTTCTCTGGCTCTTGTGCGGGATCGTAGTTAGGAAACTCTTCTCTCTCAGTCAGCAAACTAAGTTCTTCTGCAGAATAGATTTTTTCAAGATCTGGGCAGTTGCTTGCCCAATCAATATTTCCATTTATATCTTTGCAAAAGGTTAGTACCTTCTTATCTACAACTCCTGCGTCGTCAGAGATTTCGACAATGACTTCGTGATACCCAGGGGGAACTTCTGTCGGTATCTCAATATTCAATTCTTCAGCTTCTGAAGTCGTCAACCTGTCAATTAAGACGGTATCAGCTCCCCAGCTAGGGAGAATCGATATTTGCAGAATGAATAAGGTTGCTAGCAACAGCTTTCTTATCATTTCTTGGTACCTCCTGTTTTGACGGTGACTTTAATTTTTTGGCCCGGCTTTAGATTTTCAATACCTATACCCGCTGATTTACCAGACGGTTTCGGAACTACTTTTACAGGTGCTTTGGTTGTGACTTTATTGCTGTTTTTAGGTAGAACAGGTTTTGGTGTCGCTTTGCTTGAAGCTTTTGGAGAAGGCGTAGAACTCTTTGAGGTTGCTGGAGTTGAATTTCCTTCGACCACAGTTACTTTAATCTTTTGCCCTGGCTTCAAATTCTCGATACCAACTTTTGCAGAAGATCCCGTTGGTCTTGGATTTATCGCGAGTGGCTTAGCAGCAGGTGAAGGGGTAACTGAAGGTTTTGGGGTTGGAGATTGCGATGGTTTCGGAGTTGATGACGGTTTAGGCGTTGGCTTTGGTGTTGGTTTTGGCGTCGGCGAAGTCGTTGGATTCGGCGTTGGTGTTGGCGTTGGGGTTGGCGTTGGGGTTGGCGTTGGGGTTGGCGTTGGGGTTGGCGTTGGGGTTGGCGTTGGGGTTGGCGTTGGCGTTGGGGTTGGGGTTGGGGTTGGCAATACAGGAGTGACTCCACCACCAATTGGAGCACTTGGCGCAGGCGCACTCGGAGTAATTGAAATATTGCTTGCTTGTTCAGGTATTACTGCTGCTGAAGCTTGAGAAGGTGAAGACTCAC
>CANHRF010000035.1 GCA_947463335.1 Actinomycetota bacterium | reverse complement strand
GGCGATCGCCATTGCAGTCGAATCTGGAATCGATCCAATTGATATTGCTGCGATCGTGCCGAAGATTTCAGGAGCCGCTGGAAGGCTGGAAGAAGTTGCAGTCGGTCAGAACTTCAACGCCTTTGTTGATTATGCGCACACACCTGATGCAGTTTCCAATGTACTCAAATCAGTACGTGAATTTACATCTGGACGAGTTATTGCCGTTCTGGGTTGTGGTGGAGATCGCGACGCCAGCAAACGCCCACTGATGGGTAAGGCGTTGCTTGATAACGCTGATGTTGCAGTATTTACAAGCGATAACCCGAGATCAGAAGATCCATCAGCAATTCTAGATTCAATGGTTAGCGGCCTAAAGATCACAAAACCATCGCAAGTTGTAAGCGATCGCGTCGCCGCAATCGAATATGCCACTGCTCTGGCCTCGCCTGGCGATACAGTGATAATTCTTGGGAAAGGCCATGAACTTGGCCAAGAGATAAATGGTCAAGTACTGGATTTCGATGATCGTTTAATCCTGGCGCAGAAGATTGAGGCGAAGCGATGATTGCGCTCAAGGCTTCGGAAATCGCCCAAGTTATTGGTGGCGATTTAATTGGTTCAGATGTAACAGTGACTTCTGCGCCTGTCTTTGATTCCACCCAAGCAACTGCTGGGTCAATATTCTTGGCGCTGATAGGCGAGAAATCTGATGGTCATAACTACATTGGCGATGCCTTTGCCAGAGGTGCGGTTCTTGCAATAGTTACTACTGCATCCAAAGAAAGATGCATTGTCGTACCAGATGTAATAGCAGCGCTAAATAAACTGGCGGCATTTGTACGTAGGCAACTAAAGGATTTACAGGTAGTTGCTCTTACGGGCTCGCAAGGTAAAACCACAACCAAAGATCTGCTCAATCACATTCTAGAAAATCTCGGAACCACTGTGGCCCCGGCCGGTAATTTCAATAATGAGCTAGGTACTCCAATAACCCTTTTGCAATGTGATGAAAAAACTAAGTTCTGTATCTTAGAAATGGGCGCCCGCCATATGGGAGATATCGCCCTGCTTTGCGAGATGGCTAAACCAAATATCGGTATGGTCTTACGTGTTGGCACTGCGCATATCGGAGAGTTCGGATCTGCCGAGGCTGTTGCAAAGACCAAGTCCGAGATGATTTCCTCGCTATCGCCAGACGCCATTGCAATACTCGGACAATATGATGAGTTCACACCAAAGATGAGCGCTCTACATACCGGCAAACTCTTAACATTTGGAGAAAGCACTTCTGCGGATATTCGCGCAACAGATATTGAAATCCGCGAAGGTCGCCCACACTTTGATTTAGTCACGAGCGCCGGACGCGCTGCAGTTGGTTTAAGGATCGTCGGAATTCATCAAGTAGCAAATGCTTTGGCCGCGGCTGCCGCTGCAACTGCGTTAGGCGCATCAATTGATCAGATTGCAGTTGCGTTATCGACCGCTGATTTGCGGAGCAAATGGCGGATGGAGATCGATGAAATCTCCAATGTAATTTTGATAAACGATAGCTACAACTCAAGCCCCGAATCTGTGGCGGCGGCGCTACGCACCTTGGTGCTATTTGCCCAAGAACGCGGTGGCCAATCTTGGGCATTTCTCGGAAAGATGCACGAACTCGGCGAGTCCTCAGCAGATCGCCACGCAGGTATTGGCACCCTTGCTTCAGAGTTAGGGATTGATCATTTGGTCTGCATTGGCGCTCCGGAGTACTCCTCTAAGTTAGCTGCCAATGGAGCAACTGAGATCCATCTCTTTGAAAAGAAAGAAGATGCTTTGCAACTAGTCCGTGAGATGAGCGCTGGAGACGTGGCGCTAGTTAAAGCATCTCGCGCGGAAAAGTTTGAAGAACTCGCATCCTCAATCTCGGCAGAGATCACTCGTTTGATAACACCAAGCTTAGAAATAGATGAAGAAGGGGAGCGTTAACTCGGGATGAGACTGATATTAATTTCTGGATCGATCGCTCTTTTCTTATCTCTATTTGGCACTCCAGTGCTAATTCGTTTTCTTGCCCGGCGCGGTTATGGACAGATTATTCGTGATGATGGCCCATCTTCACATCACACCAAACGTGGCACGCCAACCATGGGTGGCTTGATAATTATCTTCGCTGCGACTGTAGGTTATTTCATCGCGCATGCATTAACTCGCACAGCGGTGAGTACATCTGCTCTGCTGGTTCTTGGGCTTATGGCATCACTCGGATTTGTTGGCTTTTTAGATGATTGGCTAAAGGTCTCGCGCCAGAAATCACTGGGCTTAAATGCGAAACAGAAAATTTTGGGGCAAGTCGTATTTGCGGCAATCTTTGCTTATCTTGGAATTCAATTCCCCGATGCGGATGGCTTAACTCCGATTTCAGAGAATCTCTCCACTGTTCGCGATACATCAATTGTTTTAGGTGCGGGGCTGGTAATTGTTTGGGTAGTCCTGATGGTTACCGCAACAAGCAATGGTGTAAATCTCACTGATGGGCTAGATGGATTAGCAACCGGTGCGGCAGTAATGACCTTTATCGCATTTATTTTAATTGGAGTTTGGCAATTCGGGCAGAGCTGTGCGATCGCTCCTGGTGCTAATTGTTACTTGGTACGTGATCCACTTGATTTAGCGGTCTTATCCGCAGCGCTAGCCGGAGCATGCGCCGGATTCCTATGGTGGAATGCTTCACCTGCGAAGATCTTTATGGGAGATACCGGATCATTGGCTTTAGGTGGAGCGCTTGCTGGTATTGCAACTTCACTTCGAATCGAACTCTTACTAATTCCACTAGGCGGGCTCTTTGTAATCATTAGCGCATCAGTGATTTTGCAAGTTGTATATTTCAAAATCACTGGCGGAAAACGGATCTTTAAGATGGCTCCGCTACAACACCACTTTGAGTTAATGGGTTGGGGAGAAGTCACCATTGTTTTACGTTTCTGGATTATCGCAGGGCTATGTGTGGCGCTGGGGCTCGGCCTCTTCTATGCGCAATGGGTCACCCAGTAAGTACGGCGCGTTATGGCATCTAACTTTGCGGGTAAGAAAATTCTCATCCTCGGCGCGGGAGTAACCGGGATAGCGGTCGCTAATTCGCTTTCCAAGCGGGGAGCAGAAATACTTTTAGCTGACGATCAAGTAACTCAAGTTTCAGAGTTTCCTGTCGCGGCCACCAACTCTTTTTGCGCCACAGATTTCGATGGGGTTGTAGTTTCACCAGGATGGAAAGCCGATCACGCGCTGATAACGGAAGCGCAAAAGCATGGCGTACCGTTGTTAAACGAGGTTGATCTCGCCTGGCAACTTCGTGGCGAACTCGTTCCTGGCCAACGTTGGTTGGCGTTAACCGGAACAAATGGAAAGACAACTACAGTTGAAATGGCTGCTGCCATGTTGCGCGCTGGGGGAGTTTCAGCGATCGCCTGCGGAAATGTAGGCACAACAGTTATCGAGAGCGTAGAAAGTGCGGAAAAGTACGATGTTCTTGTCCTAGAACTCTCCTCTTTCCAACTCCATTGGATTCGGGAAGCAACATTTGTTGCCGTAGCAATTTTAAATATCGCCGAAGATCACCTCGATTGGCATGGTGGCTTTAACGCCTATGCGCAAGCAAAAATGGCAATACTTGATCGCGCCAGTACTGGAGTTTTCAATGGTGGCGATGGGGAAGTAGTAACGCGATCAGCTAACTGGCAGGGTAGAAAAGTATTCTTTTCGCTAGATACTCCCGGTCCAGGTGAGATTGGAATCGTTGAAGATCTTTTAGTTGATCGCGCTTTTGTTAGCGACCCACAAGAAGCGGCGATGATCGCCGAGGTTATAGATGTCGTCCCAACCGTTCCTCATAACGTTGCAAATGCTTTAGCTGCAGCGGGCTTGGCGCGCGCTATCGGCATTTCACCCGAATCAATCCGTCAGGCGCTACAGAACTTTAAGTTAGGGCGTCATCGCATCGAGAACGTTTATGAAGGTGATGGAGTCAATTGGATTAATGATTCCAAGGCGACCAATCCACACGCCGCTGCCGCGTCGCTGCTGGGAACTATGTCGGCAATATGGATCGCGGGCGGATTAGCTAAAGGTGCACAAATGGCCGATCTCGTAAAGCGTTGCAAATCACGTATCAAGGTCGCGATCTTGATTGGCGCAGATCGCGAATTGATCGCGCAAGAACTCCGTGCCAACGCCGCAGATGTGGAGATCGTTTATATCGATACCCCGGGCGCTTACCAAAGAGGTGGCTCAGATAACTCTTTGATGGAAGCGGTTGTAAAGGCGGCGAAAGCGCACGCTGTAGCAGGGGACACGGTCTTGCTAGCTCCGGCTTGCGCATCAATGGATCAATTTCTTTCATATGCCGATCGCGGTGAGAGATTTGCAAAAGCGGTCGCAAAGGAGCACGCGTGAGTACTACATCAAAGAGTTTCCTAGCCAAGCCGGTTAATAACTTCTACATACTGGCGGTGAGTGCGCTCTCCCTGTCACTAATTGGCCTGATTATGGTCTTTTCCGCTTCATCAATTCATGCACTTGATACGAGAGGAAATGCCGTTGCCATTGTGCTTCGACAATTAACCTTCTTTGTAATCTCGATTCCACTTGCGATCTACCTTTCACAGCGATCCATCGCGCAATGGCGTCTGCTGGCACGTTTTGGATTGTTGATTTCAGCGATACTCCTCTTGCTTCCTCAAATTCCAGGCGTTGGTAAGACAGTTAACGGAAACACCAACTGGATCGCTCTACCTTTTGTAGATATCCAACCGAGCGAGCTAGCAAAATTTCTATTAATTCTTTGGGCCAGTTTTATGTTGGCCAATAAAGAACGCAATGGAAAGACGCGGGTAAATGTCTTTCTATTGATTGGACCTGGTTTTGGCCTTGTCCTGCTCTTAGTGATGCTTGGCCGCGATCTAGGTACAGCGTGTGTGATTGCTGCGATTCTAGGTGGCTTACTTTTTGTTTCAGGAATTGAGTTGCGCGTTCTTGGTTCGCTCATTGCCGTTGGTGCGATCACACTCGCCGTTCTAATCGTCACTGCGGGATATCGTCTGGAACGTTTTCTCGTAGTTCTAGATCCATTTGCCCCTGAAGATTATAAAAATGCAGGATGGCAACCGGCACATAGCTTGTTGGGTCTAGCTAGCGGAGGAATCTTTGGAGTTGGTCTGGGGGGAAGCCGCCAAAAGTGGGGGAATCTTGCCGAAGCACATACTGATTTTATCTTCGCGGTGATTGGTGAAGAGTTAGGTTTACTTGGAACTTTAGTTGTACTGGCCTTGCTGGTAGCGCTGATCTTCGCAATCTTTAAAATCTCTCTTCGATGTGCAGATCCAATGTCACGCTATGTCGGCGCAGGAATTGGAAGTTGGATCGCCGTTCAAACAATTCTTAACGTTGGTTCAGCGACCAGCCTGCTGCCAGTAGTTGGCGTAACTCTTCCTTTTGTCTCTTACGGTGGCTCTGCATTGATCTCGCTCTATATCGGCTTAGGTTACGTATTCGGTAGCGCTTTACGTGATCCGGAGGTAAAGATTGAATTACAAAAGGCTATCGAACGGCGTAGATTACGCACATCATGAAGATTATCTTTGCTGGTGGTGGAACCGCGGGACATGTTGAACCTGCCCTAGCGATAGCTCGCCTCTGGCAAAGCAAGAACCCGCAAGATACATTGGAGTTCTTAGGTACATCTAAAGGGTTAGAAAACCAATTAGTACCAGCCGCCAAATTTAAATTACATCAAATTCCAAAAGTGGTGATGCCTCGCAAAGTCTCGCTCGCTTTGCTTAGCGCACCCTTTGCATTATTTGGGGCTTTTTTTGCAGCGCGCAGATCGATTAAGGGCGCAGATTTATTGATCGGATTTGGTGGCTATGTATCAGCACCGGCTTATTTGGCAGCGAAATCGCTTGGGGTTGCTTTCGTAGTTCACGAAGCCAACGCCAAGCCCGGATTTGCTAATCGTTTAGGTGCGCGCCTTACTAAGTACGTTGCCGTTGCGCAGCCAGTTGCGAAGGGTGCACTGAGTCGTGCTTTGATTACCGGAATTCCATTACGAAGTGATGTGGCGCAAGCTTTCACCCAGAGCAGCACAGATTGGGCTAAAGCGCGGGCAAGGGCCAAATTAACTTTAGGATTTTCGCCAAACGATCCGCTGGTGCTCGCCTTCTTTGGTTCGCAAGGTTCAGTAGCGCTCAATTCGGTTATTGAAAAATCGCTAACAACACTGCTTTCCAATGGTGGGCAGCTAATTCACGGAGTCGGAAAGTTAAATTCGCTGCCAAAAGCGCAGGATCGATATAAAGCAACCGCCTATATTGAGGATATGGCAACCGCCTACCTCGCTGCAGATCTGATCATTAGCCGGAGCGGAGCAATCTCTTGCTCCGAGATAAACGCGCTTGGGAGATACGCGCTCTTTATCCCACTCCCAATTGGAAATGGTGAGCAACGATTTAATGCAGGCAGCGTGGTTGCCCAAAGCCGCGGTGAAGTTATCGAGCAAGAACTTTTTACTTCAGCGTGGATAGCGAGCAATCTAGATCGCCTATTGGGTAAATCAAAGAGCGCTCCAATATCTGGATCAGATAGCGATTTAAGCGCAGGAGAGAAGATCGTCAACCTAATGGAATTTGCATTAACTGGAAGGCGCCAGTGATGTCTATTGATTTAAATAGTTGGAAGAGTAAGCGCCTTCATTTCATCGGTATCGGCGGATCGGGAATGAGCGGGTTGGCGAGAATTGCGCTATCTCACGGCATTGCAGTATCAGGATCTGATGCAAAAGATTCTTCAGTATTGAGCGCTCTGAGCGCTTTAGGTGCACAGGTCTTTCCCGATCATCTTGCCCATCAAGTAGATGGATCAGATTTTATTATTTATTCAACTGCGATCGGCCAGAACAATGTGGAGTTAGTTCGGGCCCGCGAATTAAATCTTCCGATCCTAACTAGAGCGCAGGCGCTGGCGATTCTGATGTCTGACTCACGAAGCATTGCAGTAGCAGGTACGCACGGTAAGACGACCACATCTTCAATGCTTACTGTCGCTCTTCAAGCTTGTGGTTTAGATCCTTCTTTTGCGATCGGTGGCACGCTAACTTCCTCCGGATCCAACGCTCATCGCGGCACCGGAGAACACTTTGTCGCAGAAGCCGATGAATCAGATGGTTCATTTATCGAGTACCGACCATTTGCCGCGATAGTCACCAATGTTGAACACGACCACGTTGATTACTTTGCAACCGAAGCCGATGTAACGCAGGCCTTCTCTGATTTTGCCGCAACTATCGCTAAGGATGGCTACCTTGTTTATTGCGCAGATGATGCAGGTTCAGCGCATTTAGCCAGCTCAGTTCTCGGTCCAAAGTTAATCTCCTACGGAACTAGCGTTGGAGCCGATTTATTCATTGACTCCATTAATTTACTGCCGATGGGTTCGACCTCCCGAGTTCTTTGGAAAGGTCGCGCAATAGGCAACCTCTCACTTCAAGTTCCTGGCCTGCACAATGTTTTAAATGCTGGTGCCGCACTCGCTATGGGCCTATCGCTCGGTGCACCGGCGGCAGAGATGCTCAATGGCCTAGCCAGCTTCCACGGAACTGGGCGACGCTTTGAGTTAAAGGCAACAGTCCATGGCATTCGCATCATTGATGACTATGGACATCATCCAACTGAAGTTGAAGTTACCTTAACGGCCGCTAAGAGATACGCCGGGGATGGACGTTTAATCGTTATCTTCCAACCACACCGTTATTCAAGAACTAAAGCATTTATGAGCGAATTCGCTAAAGCGTTAGGCATCGCAGATCAAGTAGTTTTACTTGAAGTCTATGCGGCGAGCGAGAAGCCAATTCCAGGAGTTACTTCAGAAACTATCGCTGAAGAAATGGAGAATGGTCATTTCATTCCCAATTTTCTTGAAGCATCAGAATGGGTAATTGCAGAAGCTAAACCGGGTGATGTCATTGTGACGCTCGGAGCGGGTGATGTTAATTCACTTGCGCCAATTATCAGCGATGGATTAGCGCGGCGATTTAACTAATGAAGCGAACACTGCCGAACAAATCTTCAAAGACTATTCTGGCAATTGCAATGACTCTTACTCTCTTTGGGGCAGGCTCGTATCTTCTTGGGTGGTCCAATCTCCTTACAGTGAAAGAGGTTGAAATCAACGGTGCGCCTACGAAATCTGCGGAAGCAGAAATTGCTAAAGGTCTTGGCTTAAAGGTGGGGGATCAATTGGCTCGCGTAGATTCAAGAGCTCTTTCAAATCGAATTGAAGCCAGAGACTGGGTTAACTCAGTAGATATTTCAAGGAATTGGTTTAATGGCCGAGTTGTCATAGATATCAGCCCGAGAGTTCCAGTGGCTCTCTTCTCATCACTAGGAAAACCTCAACTAGCACTTGATGCTTCGGGTCGAGAATTTAAGGCACCTGGTGAAATCCCACCGGGTCTACCAAATGTGAGCGCATCTTCAGTGGCCAGCGGTTTGGTAGCTACTGAAGTTTTTACCCAGATGCCGAAGAGTTTTAGTAAAGATATAGAGCGCCTAACAGCTATAACACCAACCAATATCACTATCTTCGGCAAATTCAGCGATAAGAGACTTCAAATTATTTGGGGAGATGGCGAAGAGACTTCGCTGAAGATTAAAGTCGTAAACGCTTTGCTAGATCGGCCGGAAAATAAATCAATTAAATTGATAGATGTATCTGCGCCGCATGCGCCAATCGTTAAGTAACTTCTTGCCTCGAAATTTAGATTCAGAAGTAAATAGCCAGCAATAAATAGTTTGCGTCGGTCTTTGCTTTCACGCTCCTAACACCTTACTTTGACCATCATCAAAGAGAGTAGAAATGTAATTCTCAAGTTGAGGTTTACAGTTCTAAAGGAGGAACTTGTGGCTGCACCACAGAATTATTTAGCTGTCATCAAAGTAGTTGGAATTGGTGGTGGTGGAGTTAACGCAATCAATCGCATGATTGAT
>CANHRF010000034.1 GCA_947463335.1 Actinomycetota bacterium | reverse complement strand
TCGTCCGATTTCAGAGCTTGGTATCTACCCAGCTGTGGATCCACTTGACTCAACATCACGCATCTTGGATCCACGCTATATCGGTGAGCGCCACTTCCGTGTTGCAAACCGTACAAAGCAGATCTTGCAGCGTTACAAGGACCTACAGGACATCATTGCAATTCTCGGTATCGATGAATTGTCAGAAGATGACCGCATTCTCGTGGGTCGCGCTCGTCGCATCCAGCGCTTCTTGTCACAGAACACTTTCGTTGCGAAGGTCTTCACCGGTATCGATGGTTCATTCGTTCCACTAACTGAGACTATTGATGCATTCGAAGCTCTTGCCGATGGTAAGTACGATCACGTTCCGGAACAAGCATTCTTCATGTGCGGTGGCCTCGACGATGTCGAGCGCAAAGCTGCAGAACTAGCGAAGAACTAAGTTAAGGAAAAAACATGGCACTTAACGTCGAACTAGTATCGCCAACACAGCGTGTGTGGTCTGGGCAGGCAACTTTTGTTTCTGCTCGCACAACAGAGGGAGAACTCGGCGTTCTCCCTGACCACTCACCTTTGTTTGGCGTACTAGTCGACGGTGCCGTAAGCATCAAAGCAGTAGATGGCACAACCAAAGAATTCAACGTACAGGGCGGCTTCTTATCTGTCGCCAACAACCGCGTCTCAATTCTTACCGAGAGCGTTAACTAAAGCTTTTCACTTTAAGTGGTGCTGCGTAACTATTTTACGTAACGTCTTTGACTTTCCACGCATCACAATTGAATGGCTGATCGCACCGTAAGGCGTATAGCGAATTCCATCTACAAGTTCACCTGCAGTGATCCCGGTTGCAGATAGAAAAACATCGTCAGAGTTACATAAATCGCGCGTTGTCAGTACCTCAGCCCCAGCTTTTCCATCGTTAAAGAGTTGACCTTGAATACTTCCACCGAGACAGATCATTGCCGCTGCAGTAATTACTCCTTCAGGCGTTCCGCCAATTCCCATCAATAAATCGATTCCAGAGCCAGGAATTGCTGTCTCTATAGCGGCAGCGACATCACCATCTTGAATCAAACGAATGCGCGCCCCAGCGGATCTAATCTCTGCGATGAGATTTTCGTGGCGCGGGCGATTTAGTACGACAATTGTAAGATCGCTGATAGATAACTCTTTTGCTTGGGCGACGCGTTTCAAATTTTCACTTACAGGTGCTTGAATATCAATCAGCGCAGCCGCTTCTGGTCCTGTAACAATTTTATTCATGTAGAAACTTTCGCGGGGATCGTACATAGCACCGCGTGGAGCTAGTGCAATTACGCTAATAGCTCCATTCATACCTTGCGCTGTCAGGGAAGTTCCATCTATTGGATCTACTGCAACATCACAATCCGGCCCTTCGCCATTTCCAACGCTCTCACCGTTGTGAAGCATCGGTGCATTGTCTTTTTCACCTTCACCAATGACAACTGTGCCATTCATATCAACTGTATTAATCATTGCGCGCATCGCGGCAACTGCTGCACCGTCGGCTTGGTCTTTATCTCCTCGCCCCACCCACGGCGCTGCTGCAAGCGCGGCGGTTTCTGTGACTCGTACTAATTCAAGAGCGAGATTGCGATCCGGGATTGCCAACTTTATTCTCTCGTAACCTGCGCACCTAGGCGCACTAACTCTTCAGCAAAGTTTGGATAGCCGCGATCAATGTGGAACGCGCCATCTACAGTGGTTTCGCCTTCTGCAACCAGCGCAGCCAATACAAGCCCAGCTCCAGCGCGAATATCAGTTGCCTCAACAGGTGCGCCAGATAGCTGCAGAATGCCATCAATGGATGCGTGATGGCCATCTACCGTTACTTGTGCACCCAGACGAGCTAGTTCATTTACAAACATAAAACGTGATTCAAAGACATTTTCCGTAACCATTGAATGTCCATCGGCAACTGCATTCATCGCAATAATAAAGGGCAGCAAGTCAGTAGCGAATCCGGGATAAGGAAGCGTCGCGACATCTGTGGCACGTGGGCGCTGATTCATCTGCACACGGAATCCATCAGCAGTTGAGGTAATAATCGCACCTGCGTGCGCTAACTTTTCCAACATAACTTCCATGTGATCCGCGCGGCCACCGTGAATTGTGATATCTCCCTGGGTCATTGCTGCAGCAAATGCCCAAGTTCCAGCGATTATTCGATCAGTGATCGTTGTGTGATCGGTTGGATTTAACTTTGCAACGCCAGTTATCTTTATAAGCGGCGTGCCTAGCCCCTCGATCTTTGCGCCCATTGATATCAAGAACTCACCTAGATCAACTAAATCTGGTTCGCGTGCCGCGTTATCAATAGTTGTAACGCCCTTTGCTAATACAGCAGCGGTCATTAAATTCTCTGTCGCACCAACGCTTGGAAAATCTAAATCAATTACCGCGCCCGTTAAACCATTTGGGGCCGCGGCGATTACATAACCGTGTTCCACGTGTGCGTTAGCCCCAAGTGAGACTAAACCTTTGATGTGAAAATCTAGTCCGCGCGAACCAATTGCATCGCCACCTGGCAGTGCTACTTCGGCACGACCGGTGCGGGCAACGAGCGGACCTAAGACGTTAATTGATGCGCGCATTTTTCTGACCAAGTCGTAATCCGCACGATGCTGTGGCGCTTCTGGAACATCAATCGTGACAACAGATCCTGTGTGCTCAACAGTGCAGCCAAGACGAGTCAGTAAATCCGACATTATTTCTACATCTGCGATATCCGGAACATTGCGAATCGTGGTTTTTCCGACCGCCAGCAATGAGGCGGCCATTAACTTAAGAACTGAGTTCTTAGCTCCGGTGACGGTTACCTCGCCTTTAAGGCTCGCACCGCCGACGATGCGGAAGCGGTCGCTGCCTGCATTGCCCGAAGATGCCATATGCCAAGTCTACTTATAGGCTAGGGCCATGGTTAATTTAACGCGTATTTACACCAAGACCGGCGATGATGGCTCAACCTCATTAGGAGATATGAGCCGTACTTCGAAGAACGATTCACGTCTTGAGGCTTATGCCACCGTTGATGAAGCAAATTCAACTATCGGCGTCGTGATAGCAACTGATGAGTTAACCGATGATATTCGTGCGCTTCTTGTACGCATTCAAAATGATTTATTCGATGTCGGAGCTGACCTCTGCACTCCAGTTGTTGACTCACCTGCATTCGAACCGCTTCGGGTATTAGAAAGCCAAGTTACTTACTTAGAAGAACAGATCGATAAGTACAACGCTGATCTTGAGCCACTTCGCTCTTTTGTTCTTCCATCCGGCACTCCAGCAGCGGCGCACCTGCACGTTGCTCGCACAGTTGTCCGTCGCGCGGAACGCCGCACTTGGGCTGCAATCCATGGTTTCGGAACCGGTGTAAATCCACTCACCGCAAAGTATTTAAATCGTTGTTCTGATCTGCTATTTGTTCTGGCGCGAGTTGCTAATAAGAAAATTGGCGATCAGCTCTGGGTTCCTGGAGCAAACCGCTAACTTTTTAGAATAGCGCGGGCAATTTTCTCATCGCGCGCAAAGACAAAGATTCTTGGGCCATCAGTGGTCTGAGTTAGCGTTGCTTTAATCTGCGCCTGCTCCAACTTCAACCGTAGAATTTCACCAGCTATATGGTTACTTGGTGAAGCAACTGCAACTAGCGCACCGTAATCATCTTCTCCACCTGCTTTAGGTGTGCGTTCAACAACAGACTTACCGCGCGCAAAGGCCCACTTCAAGATCAACGCCAAGATGCCAACTGCGAAAAATCCGCCAAAGCTACTTAAGAAAAGCCCGTTATTGATTCCGCCAAGCATTGCAATTAACCCGCTGCCTGGTACTCAGTAATTGGCAGAAGCCCAGGTGGATCACTTTGATTACAGTCGGCGCTGATATTCGAAACGATATGGCCTGCGCCGATTGGCTCAGTTGTCACCAGCAAAACAGTAACTATTTGCTGTGGATTACTCTTATTAACCGATGTAGTCACCTTGCCAAAAGTCTTTATCGTTCTATTCTCTGCTGAAGTAGCGCCAATTACAGATCCCGTTACTTGCCACCAACGACAGCCAACTTCTGAAGCAACAAGCACTGCGCCACAAGTAAAGCTGGTGCAAGCCTTAATTTGTGATGACAAGGAACTCTTCGCAGATAAAATCCCTACCAACTCTTTCGCGGTTGGTATCTTCATATACAGCTTCGTTTCACCCAGCGGATCAGTCTTAAATCCTGCAGGTGGCCACTTCGGAGAAGGAGATGGCGTTAACGTAGCTAACTTTTTCTTCGCCGGTGCTTTCTTCTTGGCTGGCTTTTTCTTTGCCGGCGCTTTCTTTGCCGGTGCTTTAGTGGCAACGCTCGCTTTAGGAGTAGGCGTTGCCTTCTTTGTTGCAGTCGCCTTTGGCGTTGGCGTTGGACTCTTTGTGGCAGCCAGCGCTGGAGTAATGGTGACGGTCAGAATTAGAGCGAGGCTAAGCGCTAGCTTCTTGGATTTAATCATTTCTGTTGATCCCATTTAAAGGTGCGAATAGAGATAATTAATCCAGCGATAAACCAGGCAAGAATTATTAAGAAAGTTCGTTCAGTTTCCCAGCTGCCGGCGACTTCGCGAGCAGCAAATGAATCTGGCAAGAAGACTGAGCGCATTCCTTGGGTCATCCATTTGAGAGGAAATATTGCGGCAACTTGTTGCATCCAAGTAGGCAGATCAGTGAAGACAAAGAAAACTCCGCTGAAGAATTGCAAGATGATGACGACGGGGGAGACGACTGCTGATGCGCTGCGTCCGCTCTTTGGTATTACCGAGAATGCGATGCCGAGCGCAGTTGATGCACCGCTTCCCAGAATAATCAGCCAAGTAAAGGTCACCCACTTTGCAGGATCGGTTGGGAGATTAACCCCGAAGAAAAGCACCCCAGCAATTAACAGGAGGAATACCTGAATCGCCATAGTCACAAAGACAACGATTGCTTTTCCAATGAAGTAACTAGATGCCGGCATCGGTGTTCCGCGCAAGCGCTTTAGCGTTCCAAAATCGCGCTCCACCGGGATCATAATTGCTAGCTGTTGAAACCCAGTATTCACCAGACCAGATGCGATCATTCCCGCCACGAAGTACTGGCTAAAAGTTACGCCATCGGTGAGTTCATTGGTAAATACCGAACCAAAGATCGCAAGCAACATAATTGGAAATGCCAATGTAAAGACAACAGATTCGCGCTGGCGCATAAATTGCTTGATCTCTAATCCGCCGCGAGCGATGCCGATTGCTAAAGCGCTGGGCACGCTAGCTTTAGAAACTTTAGTTGTGGACATCTGCGCCTCCAATCATTTCAATATAAATATCCTCAAGTGAAGCGCGCTTTACAGTGAGTTCAGGGATTTCTCCTTGAAAAGTCTCGGTGAGTTTCTTGATTAGCGCTGTTGGATTATCAGTGCGCTCAGATTTTGGACCGTCTTGGCCTAGCCAAGATACGGTCGCCAGAGATGTAGCTCGCCCACCAAGGAGCGCCGGGGTAGAGACCTCTACGATTGCGCCGCGGTTGATTACTGCAACTCGATCAGCCAGCGCTTCTGCTTCGTCAAGGTAATGCGTCGTCAAAACAATTGTGGTTCCACTATCGCGCAAGCTCTTAATCAACGCCCAAAATGCACGGCGCGCTTCGGGATCAAAACCCGTGGTCGGTTCATCAAGAAATAAAAGTTCCGGAGAACCAATAATGCCAAGCGCCACATCTAAGCGACGGCGTTGTCCGCCCGATAAAGTTCGAATCAATTCGCTAGATTTTTCTTCAAGACCGACAGCGCTGACAACTTCTGAGACATCGCGGGGGTTGGAATAGTATTTTGCAAAATGTGCGACAGTATCTTTCACAGATAAATCGCCTGCATCAGATGTTGATTGCAGAACAATTCCAATCCGGTTGCGCCAGGTGCGTCCAGCTATTCCCTTCACGGATGGGTCGGTATTTAATACCGAAACTTCACCACTGTCGCGAGTTCGAAAACCTTCTAGAATTTCTACGGTAGTCGTCTTTCCCGCACCATTCGGCCCAAGCAGGGCAAATATCTCGCCCTGAGCGATATCTAAATCAATGCCAGCTACAGCCTGAGTAGATCCATAACTCTTCTTTAGGCTTCGGACAGATATCACGCTGCTCATATGGCTACCTTGCCACATTGTCGGCAAAAGTGCGAGAAAATACCTTTATGAGCCCACGTCGCAACTTTCCAAAAGGACGTCGGCCAAAGACGGAAGATCGTGATATTTCAACATCAAATCAAACAGTAGAAGAGCATGCTGATGGTGATTTTATTGTTCGCAAGATCACAGGTTCTAGTTCAAATAAACCTTATCGCTGTCCTGGGTGTGACCAAGTAATTCCAATGGCAACACCACACACAGTTGCTTGGATGGTTGGCGATGAAGATAACCGACGCCATTGGCATAACGCTTGCTGGGCAAAACGAAATAATCGCAAACCTAATACTGAGCGAACTAGAAATGCGCCGCGCTTTTAATTTATAAAACTAACCCAAGCGACCATTTAGTAAACGCGTCAAGGTAACAATTAACTTATCGTTGCCTTTCGTTCGCTTAAAACTGGTAAATGCAATAGGCAACTGGAATCGTGCACGAACAACGGTGCGTGGATAGGTAAATTCTAGAATTCCTTCTGGTCCGTGAATACGACCATAACCACTATCTTTAACGCCACCAAATGGAACAGATGCAATAGCCGCAAAAGAGATAGTCGAGTTAATGGCCACCATTCCACAATGCAGTTGGCGAGCAATTTTCTTACCTTGGCGTTTCGACCAGATAGATGAACCGAGTCCATAACTTGAGGCATTTGATAGCGCGATCGCTTCATCCATAGATTTAACGCGATTGATAGCGATCGTTGGTCCAAAAGTTTCTTCCAGCATGGCAGTTGAATTCTCAGGTACATCGAGCAAGATGACAGGGTCAACAAAGGGCGCTTTCACAGAATCAGATCCACCAAGAGCGGCCTTTGCGCCTTTTGCTAAAGCATCATCAATGTGGCCTTGAATAATTTTAATCTGCTTGGGCATTGTCGCTGGTCCATAATTTCCAACCCCCGGAGCACCTGGATGAATACGGCGCGCAACCTTTAGCGCTTCTTCAATAAATTTATCGGCAACGCTTTCATGGACATAAACACGTTCCGCACCGATGCAGGTTTGCCCGGCATTAGACATGGCAGACCAAATAGTCGCATCAGCAGCGCGCTTGATATCAGCATCGGCGGCGACAATTACTGGATCTTTACCGCCACATTCCAGAACAACTGGTGTCATAGTCGAGGCACAGCTTGCTGCCACCAATTTGGCGGTGCGAGTTGAACCCGTGAAAGCCAACTTATCAACGCCGCTTTCGCAAAGATCTTTGCCGGTTTCTCCAAGGCCAGTGATGCAAGTGAAGATATCTGCAAAGGGCGCAACTTCAGAAAAAGTATCTGCCAGAACTGTTCCAACACCTGGTGTGTACTCACTTGGTTTAAAGACGACGGTATTTCCTGCCGCTAGCGCATAAGAAATAGAACCCATAGGAGTAAAGATTGGATAATTCCAAGGACCGATTACTCCAACCACGCCAACAGGGGAGCGTTCTACAGTTGCAGACATATTTGCCATCAGCACACCAGGAGAACGGTGTGAGGTGCGCATTACATCTTCTGCGTGGCGCGCCGCCCAACCTAAATGCCCAACAGCAAGTGCAGCTTCGAGTTTGGCATCGCTTACCGGTTTACCTGTCTCTCGCGAGACGAGCTCGGTAATTTCATCTAACTTTGAGATCAATAAATTACTCCATTGCAACAAGACTTTGCGACGCCCCTTAAATCCAAGGTTCTGCCACGCAAGAGACGCGGCACGGGCACGACTTACCGCCTCGTGCACCTGTGCGCGATCAGTAATCGGGTAATTTGCAATGACTTCTCCGGTGACAGGGTAGTGAGATGCAAATGTTGCGTTGGATAAAGTAGTCATGGTCAAAGACTAGACTCTCCTTTATGTTGCAGCCAGTACGCCCCAGCACTATTTTGCCTGCGCAGCGCACTCCTTTCACCGTCACCACATCTGATGGTGAAACCTTAATTGGCGAGGTATCTGCACCACTTGATCGCTATAAAGGCGCGATCCTCTGCTGTCATCCACTTCCCACAGCAGGCGGAATGATGGATAGCCATATCTACAAGAAAGCCGCTAATCGATTGCCTGCAATGTCCGGTATCGAAGTGATTCGCTTTAACACGCGAGGCACGAGCAGTGAAGCTGGAACAAGCACTGGTGAATTTGATAACGGTGGTGCTGAACGTTTTGATGTAGAGGCGATGATGGAATATTGCCTTGATACCTTGAAGTTAGAGAATCTCTGGGTAGTCGGCTGGTCTTTCGGTACCGATCTCGCGCTGCGTCACGCAAAAGATCCACGCGTTAAAGGTTTGATTCTCTTATCGCCACCACTTCGAACTTCTCAAGTTAGCGATATGCAATATTGGGCCGAAGATGGTCGCCCCGTGATCGCGCTAGTACCGGAGCATGATGATTATCTAAAGCCTGCAGAAGCGAAAGTTCGTTTTGCACCGCTAACGCAGATTGAGATTATTCCGGTAGATAGCGCCAAACATCTGTGGGTGGGCGAGCCATCGGTCTATCGCGTGCTGAGTGAGATTACAAAGATTATTGCACCAGAGAGATTGCCGTTACCGACTGAGATTTAAGAGTTATCTGCTCTCGGAAATACCACTTCATCAAGAATCAAGATAACTGATGCCGCAACCGGTACAGCGAGCAATCCACCGACAAGGCCAAGTAGTGAAGTACCAATTAGAGCTGAAATGATTGTGACTGCTCCAGGCACAGATAATGTGCGCTTCATTATTCGTGGAGTGACTAAGTAGTTTTCAATCTGAACATAAACCACATAAGCAATAAATGCGATGATTCCGATTGAGACAGATTGGGTTAAGGCGATAATCGTCACGACCGAACATCCAATG
>CANHRF010000033.1 GCA_947463335.1 Actinomycetota bacterium | reverse complement strand
AGTTGCGCCTCTCCCCCAGTCGAATAAATGACTTTAACAACTGCCCGCAACTTTATAAGTACCGCACTATTGATTTACTCCCCGAACCTCCAAGTGTGGATGCCGAAAGAGGAACTCTTATTCATACAGTTCTGGAAGATCTCTTCGAGCTTCCCGCACAGGATCGAGATCTGCAACGCGCCACAGAGCTTCTGCCCAGTAGATGGCAAGCCCAAATTGAGGGGAAACCCGCTATCGCGGAACTTGTACTAGATCAAGGCGCTTGGTTTAAGAGAGCCGAGGAGTTATTAGGTAATTACTTCTCTTTGGAAGCACCTGACAAATTTGAACCAACATACCGAGAACTACATCTTGAGATGGACCTCTCTGAAAAGCTATACCTACACGGTTATGTCGATCGTTTAGATGTCGCACCAACTGGCGAAGTAAGAATCGTTGATTACAAAACAGGAAAATCTCCCAAACCGGGATGGGAAGAGAAAGCTCTCTTTCAACTTCGCGTTTACGCACTTCTCTACTGGAAGAACCATGGCGTGATACCAAAACTTCTTCAGTTGATTTATCTCGGTGATACGAGATTGGTAAAGAGCGCTCCAACTGAAGCCGATTTAGTGAAGACTGAGAGAATTCTCTTCGATATCGCTGAAGATATCCTTCATGCGATAGGGCGAAATGAATTTCGCCCTCGTCCAACCAAACTATGCGATTGGTGTTTCTTTAAGACGATCTGCCCAGCTCACGTTGGTTGATCGCGTACCAATCCGCTAAATCTCGATCTTGTACCTCTATAAAACTCTTGATTATCTTTAGCCGTGGCTCTTCAGCGACCGCAATGTAATGTGGAATCCCGACCACAAAAGCTCCGCTGGCTCGAGCTGCGGTCAGCCCAGTTGGTGAATCCTCGAAGATCAGCGAATTTTCAATATCGACGTTCAGTAATTTAGCCGCGTGTAGATAGGGATCAGGGAAAGGTTTAGTCCGTTCAATGTCGCCTGATGCGACTGAGAATGAAAAGTACTTCTCTTTCATTCCGATCAGCGCAGCATCGACTATCTCACGCGGGCTCGCTGACACAAGCGCTTGTGGAATCCCTGCCTCATTTAACCTTCTGGAAAACTCCAACGCTCCTGGCATCAATGAAACAGATTTAGATACTCGCTTCTTCATCTCCGCCACAATCGTGACACCTAGTTCTTCGGCACTTCTCGCGCCATCTAAACACTCAGACATGTACTGAGTTACTCGCAGAAGCGGACCGCCTAAACATTTCAGTTGATCTGCCGGTGTCCAGTTGTAGCCATAAGCGCGCATCATCTCAGTCTCTGCGGCATGCCAATCTGGTTCAGAATCTATAAAGAGTCCATCCATATCAAAGAGAACTGCTTCGAACAATGCAATACCTCTCAGATATTAATTAGCGTTAAAGTATTTTGCTTCTGGATGATGAACGATAATTGCAGAAGTGCTCTGTTCTGGGTGCAGCTGGAACTCTTCTGAAAGTTCTACTCCGATACGACCCGGCTCAAGAAGCTCGCAGAGTTGAATTTGATCTTCGAGATTAGGGCAAGCGGGGTAACCAAATGAGTAACGTGATCCACGATAGCCCTGGTCGAGAATTCCTTGCAGATCAGCAGCATCGTCTCCGCGGACCTTAAATTCTTCCCGAACGCGCGCGTGCCAGTGTTCTGCAAGCGCTTCAGTCAATTGCACTGATAGACCATGTAGCTCCAGATACTCGCGATAACTATTTGCGGCAAAGAGTTCCGCGGCCGCTTTACTAATTTCAGAGCCCATCGTCACAACGTGGAAAGCGACAACATCAGTTTTGCCAGACTCTTTCGAAGCAAAGAAATCGCTAAGGCATAACCTGCGATCACGGGATTGGCGCGGGAAAGAGAATCTAGTTCGCTCTTGGCCTTTCTTCTCACCCTCGTGATGCAAAATAACTAGATCGTTACCTTCGCTGTAGCAAGGGAAATATCCATATACAACTGCGGCATTTAGCCAGCCCTTTGATTGCACTTGATTTAAAAGTGCGCGAAGTCGGGGACGACCTTCGCTCTCCGCCATCGCTTCAAACTCTCCACGTGAACCTTTTAACCCCCACTGGCCAACGTAGAGCGCGCGTTCATCGAGCATTCCCACGTAATCAGCGAGAGGAATACCTTTAATAATTCTGGAACCAAAGAATGGCGCTGGTGGAATATCAACGCCAATAGCAACATCACTACGACGTGTATCAACCACGACATCTTCGACCTTGCTTGCCTTCAACGGAACTTTTCGCTCACGTAACTCAGGAAGAGCTGCGCCGGGTACGCCCTTCTTTACCGCCATAATCGCATCCATTAAACGCAAACCCTCAAAGGCGTCACGGGCATATCTAACTTCGCCAGGAAAAGTTGCTGCCAAATCCTGCTCAACAAAAGCGCGGGTTAACGCAGCTCCCCCAAGAACGATCGGCCATTTCTCCGCGAGACCACGGTTGGTGATCTCTTCTAAATTCTCTTTCATAATCACAGTTGATTTAACAAGCAGACCACTCATTCCAATCGCATCAACATCTGATGCTTGAGCGGCATCAAGAATCTGATTGATCGTCTGCTTGATGCCGATATTTACTACGGTGTAACCATTGTTGGAGAGGATGATGTCGACGAGATTCTTTCCAATATCGTGTACATCGCCCTTAACCGTCGCCAATAACATTGTGCCGCGACCGCCATCATCGCTCTTCTCCATAAATGGTTCCAAGAAAGCCACTGCAGATTTCATAACTTCAGCGCTCTGCAGTACGAATGGCAGCTGCATCTCGCCTTTACCGAAGAGTTCGCCCACTACCTTCATGCCTTCAAGGAGATGGTCATTGATAATCAGAAGAGGCTTGATTCCTTCAGCCATTGCTTGTTCAAGATCATCGGTTAATCCGACCTTCTCGCCATCAATGATTCGGCGCTGCAGTCGTTCAGTCAAAGGCAGAGCTGCGAGTTCGGAGGCGCGGACGTTGCGGGAAGCTGCTAATTCAACGCCTTCAAATAGTTGAAGGAATTCGGTAAGCGGGTCGTAAGTGCAGGTCTCACCATCGTACTTTCTGCGGTCGTAAATCAGATCAAGTGCGACTTCACGTTGGCGATCATCGATACGCACCAAAGGTGTTATCTTCGAAGGATGCACGATCGCTGAATCTAAACCTGCGACGACACACTCGTGTAGAAAGACCGAGTTAAGTACGACTCGTGCCGCTGGATTTAAGCCGAACGAGACATTTGATACGCCCAGAGTCGTTTGCACTTCAGGAAATTCACTCTTTAACGTTCGGATCGCATTGATCGTCTCGATGCCATCTCGTCGCGTCTCTTCTTGCCCAGTTGCGATAGGAAAGGTCAAGCAATCAATCAAGATATCGCCGGTCTTCATCTGCCAGTTTGTGGTCAAATCATTTATCAGACGACGTGCCACACGTAACTTCCACTCACAATCTCGCGCTTGACCTTCTTCATCGATAGTCAGGGCAACGACAGATGTGCCGTGTTCTTTAACTAAAGGCATTATTCGCGCGAAACGTGAAGTTGGGCCATCGCCATCTTCATAATTAACCGAGTTGATAACGCTTCTGCCACCGAGCGCTTCGAGGCCCGCTTTAAGAACTGCAGGTTCAGTTGAATCAAGAACGATAGGAAGTGTTGAGGCTGTCGCAAATCTAGTGGCGAGTTCGGTCATATCCTTAGCACCGTCGCGTCCAACGTAATCGACTGATAGATCGAGCATATGTGCTCCATCGCGAATCTGATCACGCGCGATCTCCACGCAGGTCTGCCAATCTTCAGCCACTAACGCATCACGAAATGCTCGTGAACCGTTCGCGTTGGTGCGCTCTCCAATAGCTAAGTACGTATTGTCCTGTCTAAATGGAACATACTGATAGAGCGAAGAAGCCCCTGGTTCTAGATCGCTCACGCGAACCGGAATTGATTTTGCGCCCAACTTTGCAACAACTGCTGCCAGATGCTCAGGCGTTGTGCCGCAACAACCGCCAATTAGCGAGATTCCATAATCACCGACAAATGTTTCCAGCGCTTGCGCAAGTTCATCCGGACCTAGCGGATATTCCGCTCCTTTCGCTCCGAGGATTGGCAGTCCAGCGTTAGGCATCACCGAGATTGCACAGTTCGAATACTTTGATAAATATCTTAGATGTTCCGACATCTCTGCTGGACCGGTAGCGCAGTTCAAACCAATCAAATCAATTTCCAGCGGTTCTAACGCATTGAGCGCTGCGCCAATCTCAGAACCCAACAACATGGTGCCTGTTGTTTCAACAGTAACTTGGGCAATCAACACAACATCAAAGTCGACTTCATCAATTGCTTGACGGGCGCCATTGATTGCCGCCTTTGCCTGCAAGAGATCTTGAGTTGTCTCGATCAATAGCGCATCGCAGCGGCCATCCAAGAGACCTTTCGACGCCGTGTAGTAAGCGCTCTTTAAAAACTCATAAGTTGTGTGGCCAAGTGATGGAAGTTTCGTACCCGGACCCAGAGATCCGAGCACGAATCTTGGCTTCTCCGCTGTGCTGAATTCATCAACGGCTTGACGAGCAATTACTGCACCAGCGAGTGCTAATTCGTAGATTCGATCTTCAATTCCATATTCAGCTAAATTTGCCCAGTTGGCGCCAAAGGTATTTGTCTCAATCGCATCGACTCCAGCGGCGAGATATTGGCGATGAACATCGAGCACAATATCTGGACGAGAAACATTGAGAACTTCATTGCAACCTTCATGGCCTTGGAAATCTTCGAGAGTCGGATCTGCCGCTTGCAGCATGGTTCCCATCGCGCCATCGGCAATTACCGTGCGCGAAGCCAGGGCGCGGCGTAGCTGGCCAGCAGGTCGATTGCGATTATGACTCGTCACTTGCCCGAGGTTACCGTAAGGTGGCGATGTGGAGATTCATAAAATTCCTGCGCTACGAAACCCAGTGATGATTATCGCGTTTTCGGGTTGGAATGATGCTGCAGAAGCAGCCACCGGAGCAGCCTCACATATCCTCGGCGCTTGGACCGGAAGTGAACACGCAGTTTGCGATGAAATTGGCGTTGTCCCAGAGCTGATCGCTGATGTCGATCCCGAAGATTTCTATGATTTTCAAGTTAATCGTCCATTGGTTGAAATTGATGGCTCTCAAATTCGATCGCTAACTTGGCCTGGAACTCAAGTATTTGGTCTCTCGACACCTACTTACGATTTCGATTTCGTAATTGTTCGCGGAGTTGAACCGTCAATGAGATGGAAGACCTTCACACATGAACTTTTGGATCTTGCTGACGATCTTGAGGTTTCGGTAGTTATCACCTTAGGTTCAATGTTGGCGGATGCTCCACACTCTCGCCCAATAACAGTCACAGGTAGTGGTAGCCATCCCGAAACGGCGAAACGGCTAGGCGTTGAAGTAAGTAGGTACGAAGGTCCCACTGGAATTCTTGGAGTGATAGGCGATGCTTGTTTGCGTCGTGGAATGGATGCGATCTCGCTCTGGGCGGCAATTCCACATTACGCAAGTAACTCACCTTCACCGAAAGCGATGCTTGCTCTAGTAAATTCCCTTGAAGACTTTTTAGATATTGCGCTCCCCCAAGGTGATTTGCACGCAGAATCACTCGAATGGGAGTCAGAAGTTGACGAACTCGCTCGTGAAGATAGCGATGTTGCTGAATATGTTAAAGCGCTGGAAGAAAGTAAAGATAACGCACTACTTTCCGATGTATCTGGTGAAGATTTAGCGCGAGAGCTTGAGAGATTCTTACGTCGCCAAAGCGATAACTAAATAGCAATTCCTAAGAGCGCATCTATAGCTCGACTTAACTCCCCTGGATGACCACCGGTTTCACCTTTATTTGTGGCTACTATCCAATTCTTCAAAGCCTCTAAAGCTGTTGGTGTATCAATATCTTCTGACAAGGCAGAAATTATCGTTTTAATAACCAGATCTGTGGCAGCAACTTCCATACGAGATAGCGCGATCCGTAAATCATCTAACAACTCTTGCGCAGCGCTGAGATCCTCTACTTGCCACATATGGTCCAAACGATAGTGATGTGACATTAAAGCGATGCGGATCGCCATTGGATCAACGCCATCTTTCAGTAACTGGGAAACGAAGACGAGATTGCCTTTCGACTTGCTCATCTTCTCTCCATCAAGACCGATCATTCCGGCGTGGACATAGTTCTCTGCGAACTCTTTCCCGTTCATTGCCTTTCCTTGTGCCGCTGACATTTCATGATGAGGAAAAATTAGATCACTTCCGCCGCCTTGGATATCGATCGACGTACGCTGGTTCGGATCAATATCCAAATAACCGAGTGCAATAGCGCAACACTCGATATGCCACCCTGGACGACCAACTCCGTACTCACTCTCCCAACCAGGCTCGCCGGTTCGCTGGGCTAGCCACAAAAGAGCATCTAACGGATCCTTCTTTCCAGATCTCTTTGGGTCACCACCACGTTGGCTAAAGATCTCTAACATCTCTGTTTCACTCAGGTGAGAGCGTGAACCAAAGTCTGTGTCACTGCGCACCTGGAAGTAAAAATCCTCATCAACTTTGTAAACGGTCTCCGCTACTTCTAGGGAAGAAATGGCATCGATAACCAGCGGAATAGCCTCAACCGCGCCAATGTAATGAGCTGGCGGAACAATATGGAGCGCGACCATATCTGATCGAAAGAGATCAATCTGCGAGGTCGCCAATTCACGCCAATCAACGCCATCGCGATTAGCTCTCTCTAACAGCGGATCGTCGATATCGGTGATGTTTTGGACGAAGAGCACATCGCTTCCAGTTGCCAGTAAGTAACGATTCACTAAATCGAAAGCTAGATAGGTATTTGCATGTCCTAAG
This sequence comes from Actinomycetota bacterium, assembly GCA_947463335.1. Next base: position 2,214 of record CANHRF010000033.1, on the reverse strand, counting down.
TGAGTTGCGTCGTAAGGCGTAATCCCACAAACATAAATGCGGTACTTATCCTTCTTGGCTATCTCCCGAACCTTACCTTGGGCGGTATCGAAGATATTTAGATTCGGAATCTCAAACCTATTTGCAATGGGAGGAATCGCAACCTCTGCCCAAGAGTTCATAGCCTCATCCTAGAACGGTGGCCAAGGGACCGCCGGCCAATCTGGGTTCGGTAAGGGAAATGCGCCCTCAATCAGCGCGCGATCGATACGTGCAATAGTCGCCAAAATCTCTTCGCCATCAATCAGCCCGGCGATGAGTTCAACTTTTTCTACGGCAAAGAAATCTCGGGCCTGATTTAGCAACTTCTGCTCCTCTGGAGTAAATCTCAGGCCTGCCCACTGCCAAAGTACTGTGCGAAGTTTGTCATCAGAGTGAAAGGTAACTCCGTGATCGCATCCATATACGTGACCATCTGTAATCGGAATCAAATGGCCGATCTTTCGGTCAGTGTTATTGCAGATGAGATCTAGCAGCGCCAACAAGCGCAATTTAGGATCATCACTCTGGTAAAACTCCATTAAATCTACGCTCTGATCAATGTCGATCCACTTCTGCACCATCCCTGTTCCGAATGGTCCGTCGCGAAGAATTGTGGGAGGAACAAGGTTTAGCTCTAACCAATGGCTCACCAAAAAAGTTAGATACTCGCGATTTGCCAATGAGCCATCGGGAAAATCCCACAAAGGTCGTTCTCCCGCAATTGGTTTATAGATACAAGGAAACTCTCGCTCTACCCCGTTGCTTCTGACGGTACACATCGCATACAAAGTTGCATTTGAGGCATCCACTAATCGACCAGTAACGGTGAGAGTTCCATTGTTAAGATCAATTAGATCTCTTTCAATTTCTTCTTTATCAACAGCGCCCATAATCACCTGCGATATCCATTGGCGCGTGGGCAGAGATGGCCATTGGGATCAATTGGCCCTCCGCAGAATGGACAAGGAACGCGTCCAGCAGCAACAACTGAATTAGCCCGCTTTGCAAAACTCTCGGCATAACCCAAAGAGATGGTTACTCTCAAAATCTCCTGGTCCGAAGAACTCTCAATCTCCAAAAGTTCCTCATCTGGGTTCTCCTCATCTGCAACCGCCTGCAGATCAATCTCAATCATCCGGCGATCTGAAACGTAGGCCAGACCAATCACGCCAACTCGAAACTCTTCATCTATCGGCGTCTCGAGTGGCTGATCATCCACTGCGACTTTCTCGATAATTGTTAACGGTTCGCTCAAACGAATCTCACGCAAAATCTGCAGCACACGATCAGCGATCGCCGCCACTTGGGCTTTCTCCAGCGCAACTGAGATCAATCTTGAGCCGGTTCTTGCTTGGATAAAGAAGGTTCGCTCCCCTGGTGCGCCAACCGTCCCAACAATAAAACGTTCAACTGGATCAAAGAGGAAGATGCGCGGTGACATTACTTACTTGACTTCCCTGATCCGCCGCCGAGAAGCACTTTCGCACTTCGCTTCTTCCCACTTGCTTGAGCAAGGTCTGCGATTGGTTTCGAGGTGTTATTTAAAGCCAAAACTCGAAAATCCTTACCGTCATAGTCGAGAACGGTTATCGAAGCTGGATCAATCACGATCTTCTGGAAGTTATCTAAGTGAGTGCCAAGGACAGCCGCAACTAAGCTTTTAATTACATCCCCGTGGCTGACCAGAACTTGTAGTCCGCCATCACTTGCAGCGGAATGTAACGATCGCATCGCTCGAACTTGAACTTCAGCTAAACCTTCTCCATTTGGAAAGTACATGGCACTCGGACGGTTCTGTACTACGCTCCAGAGTTTCTCGCGATAGAGCGCCGTTAACTTCTTGCCAGTCCACTTTCCATAATCAACTTCCGAGAGATTTTCATCGACTTCGATTTGCGGACGAGATTTCGCTGGCATGGAATCTAGCAGCGGAGCGAGGGTTAAGTGACAACGTTCCAACGGACTGATTCTTACTTTTTTAATCTTGCTTCCAGCTAAGCGCTCTGCTAATTCGAGAGATTGTCTCTGACCAAGATCAGTTAAAACCACACCAGGACTCTTCCCAGCCAAAATGCCATTCGCATTCGCTACCGAATGGGCATGACGAATTAGAAGTATCCGTGTCATGTTGGAAGGTTATCCGTTATTTAACTCCTAGTCTTGCTAGGGTCGCGCCATGCAAATGCGAATGGT